>JANJWE010000044.1 GCA_024709705.1 Flavobacterium sp.
CGATCATAATCATTAAGATATACCTAATTATGAGTACTAAAGTTATACAAGCACTATATAACGATGATGACATCCTAATGGATGCTGTTAAAGAAACGCGTAAAGCTCATCATCACATTGAAGAAATATATACTCCATTTCCTGTTCACGGTTTGGATAAAGCGATGGGATTGGCTCCAACAAGAATTGCGATTGCCTCTTTTCTTTATGGTTTAGTAGGTTTATCTTTTGCAACTTGGATGATGAACTATATTATGATTCAAGATTGGCCTCAAGATATTGGTGGAAAACCAAGTTTTAGTTATCTTGAAAATATGCCGGCATTTGTTCCTATCATGTTTGAGTTAACCGTTTTCTTTGCCGCTCACTTAATGGTAATTACCTTTTATATGAGAAGTAAATTATGGCCTTTCAAACAAGCCGAAAATCCTGATGTTAGAACAACAGATGATCATTTCTTGATGGAAGTATCGGTTCACGGTAATGAAGAAGAACTAGCATCTTTTTTGAAAAATACAGGTGCTGTTGAAATTAAAGTAGTAGAAAAGCATTAATAATATATTATGAAAAGCTTATTTAAAATAGCCATGTTAGTTGGTTTGTCGGTAACTGTAACTTCTTGTTTTGACTCTAAGAAGCCCAATTACCAATTTTTTCCAAATATGTATGAATCTGTAGGTTACGAAACATATGCAGAATCTAGTGCCTTTACAGGTGAAAATCAAATCGAAGGGCAAACGGCTCAAGAACCACCTTTGGGAACAGTTAAAAGAGGTTTTGAGATTTACGATTACGAAAATTCAACTGCAGGATATGAATTAGCAAAAGCCAATTTAAAATCACCTTTAGATTCTATATCAGAGAAAGAAGCTGCAAAAGGAAAAGAGTTGTATGGAATTTACTGTGCAATTTGTCATGGAGAACAAGGAAATGGCAAAGGAAAGTTAGTTGAAAGAGAAAAGTTTTTAGGTGTGCCAAGTTATGCTGACAGACCTATTACAGAAGGAAGTGTTTTTCATGTTATAACTTATGGTTTAAATTCTATGGGTTCACATGCCAATCAGCTTTCTCAACACGAGCGTTGGTTAGTTACTGATTACGTTCTTCAACTAAAAAGTAAATTATAATAATTGATCATTCAGATTGTATAGATATGTATACCATTTCAAATAAATTAAAAGTTTTTTCCTTTGTTCTAATGTTTGTAGGACTATTGGGAATTGGTTATAGCTTCATTTCTGCACCAAAAACTACAGCAGATGTCGAAAAAATATTAGCTGCAGAAGAAGCTCATGGCCATCACGGTCATGAAGCCCACGCAAGTAATGCTCATGGCCATGATGCACATGCTCACGATGAAGAACATTTACTTCACGTACTTCATCAGTTACAAAACAAACCTTGGGCAGCGGTGTATGTGGCGGCTTTGTTTTTTATGTTGATTTCTTTAGGTATACTAGCTTTCTATGCAATACAAAATGCGGCACAAGCCGGTTGGTCTCCTGTTTTATTCAGAGTAATGCAAGGGTTAACAGCCTATTTACCTGTAGGTTCAATCCTGTTTTTCATATTGTTAGTATTCTCGGCCTTCCATTTCAATCATTTGTTTGTTTGGATGGATCCGGATTTAGTAAACCCGGAAAGTCCAAAATTTGACAAACTAATTAATGGTAAAAAAGGGTATTTAAATGAATATTTTTGGTTGATTAGAGCTGCTGTTTTCTTAATTGGATGGAATTTATACCGTTATTTTTCAAGAAAAAATTGTTTAGCTCAAGATGAAGCTAATGATAATACTTTCTATAAAAAGAATTTCAAAATCTCTGCTGCATTTTTAGTATTCTTTATAGTAACTGAATCTATTATGTCTTGGGATTGGATTATGTCTGTAGATCCTCACTGGTTTTCAACTCTTTTCGGATGGTATGTATTTGCCTCGTTCTTTGTGAGTGGAATTACAGTTATTGCTCTTACAACCCTTTACCTTAAATCACAAGGATACTTAGAATATGTAAACACCAGTCATATACATGATTTAGCCAAATTTATGTTCGGTATCAGTGTTTTCTGGACTTATTTGTGGTTTTCACAATTCATGTTGATTTGGTATTCTAATATTCCGGAAGAAGTTACTTATTTTATAACTCGAATTGAACAATACAATTTACCTTTCTTTGGTATGTTGGTTATGAACTTTGTTTTCCCATTATTAATTCTTATTAACACCGATTTTAAACGTATTACTTGGATAATTGTAATGGCTGGAATTGTCATTTTATTAGGTCATTATATTGATTTCTTCAATATGATTATGCCGGCAACTGTTGGAGACAGATGGTTTATAGGAGTAGGAGAAATAGGTTCGTTATTATTCTTCTTTGGATTGTTTGTTTGGGTAACATTTACAGCTTTAACAAAAGCTCCGTTATTAGCTAAACGTAATCCGTTTATTGAAGAAAGTAAACATTTTCATTATTAATATTTTAAAGATTTAGACAGATGACAAGTTTGTTAGTACTAGTTGTTTTAGTTTTAGTTTCAGTAGCCATCTGGCAACTCACAAAGATTTTTGATCTTACACAAGTTGGTGGTCAAACTGATAACTCTCAAGTTGCTAATGACAATGACAACAATGTAAATGGTTATTTGATGTTTGCTTTCTTAGTATTCATTTACTTAACTACAATATTTTGTGTTGTTAAATATGGCCATTTTCCTTTAATTGGAAATTCAGCATCAGAGCATGGTGTCGAAGTAGACCGATTGATGTGGATTTCTCTTATCTTAATTTTTATAGTGCAAACTATAACTCAAGCCCTTTTACATTATTTTTCATTCAAATACAGAGGTAAAAAAGGTAATGTAGCTTTATATTTTGCAGACAACAATAAACTTGAAATGATATGGAGTATTATTCCTGCTGCAACTTTAGCCGGATTGATATTGTATGGTTTATATGCTTGGACAAATATCATGTTTGTTGATGAAGAAACTGAAAAGCCAATGGTTGTTGAAATTTATGCTAAACAATTTGGTTGGGAAGTTAGATATGCCGGTGAAGATAATATATTAGGTAAAGCAAATGTTCGTTATATTGAAGGTGTAAATACGTTAGGGATTGATTTAGCCGACCCAAATGCTCAAGACGACATTCAGGCCAATGAATTGCACTTACCAAAAGGGAAGAAAGTATTGTTTAAAATACGTTCTCAAGATGTTCTTCATTCCGCTTATATGCCGCATTTTAGAGCACAAATGAACTGCGTTCCTGGGATGGTCACTCAATTCGCTTTTACTCCTACTGTAACAACAGAAGAAATGCGAAACACTCCAGAAATTCAAGAAAAAGTTGCCAATATAAATAAAATTAGAGCCGCAAAAAGTGCTCAATTGATTGCTAAAAATCAAGAAGGTTTAGACCCTTATGTTTTTGATTATTTATTGTTATGTAACAAAATTTGTGGTAAATCACACTACAACATGCAGATGAAGATTGTTGTAGAAACACCATCTGAATTTAAAAAATGGTTGAGTGAAAAAACTACTGTAGCACAAACATTCAAGGCTCAAGAAGAACCTAAAACTGAAACAGAAACTCCTGTTGTTGATTCAACTGCAGT
>JANJWE010000045.1 GCA_024709705.1 Flavobacterium sp.
TTTTATTGAATTTGTTAATAAAAATTAAAATTGGTAACTTTTAAACCTGCTTTATTAAAAAACAAACGTCCGTTCATTTCCGGATTTGATAAATTCCCCTTGAAATTGGCACTCCCTGAAACCAAACCTCTGATATTAGAAATTACTTCACCTCCAATGGCTCCAAAAGCACCTATATTAAAATTATTAAGTTTTAAGTCTAAGTTAAGATTTGGATTTTGGTTGTCAAATGTTACCAAACCATCAATTAGAAAACTCTCTAAATCCTTGTTTCGCAAAGATGAAGAAACATCAAACGATTTTAAATCATCGGTTCCGGTAATATCTAAGCTCAAGTTTCCTAATGCAATGGAATTGATTTTAAGGTCATTTACATCTAAGGATGCATAAGGTTCATAATCGGTAAAAGTTTGTTTGAAATTTATTTGACCGTCTAAATTCCCTTCAACCATAACATTATCAATATCGGGTATAATTTTCCCAAGATTTACATTATCAAAAGCTAGTGACAAATCTTTTTCATTCTTACTCAAAAGTCCGTTGAGTGATACTTTTTGATTTTGATGCGTTAGAACCAAGGCATCAAAATTGAAATTTTTAAATTCTTTATCAAAAATGATTTTGTTTCTGTTGTTATTGGTTTCATTCAAGTTCCATAGATAATCTTTAAAATGCAATTCCGATTTTAAAAATCCAACTACACTATTTGAGTTTTCATCAAGTGTATGATAGGCATCAATATTGTAATAATCTTCTAATTTTTTTCCTCCTTTAAATTCTGTTCTTATAAACATGGAATCTTTTTGAGTTACATTTATCAAGTTAAAATCGGCTATTTTATACCATTTTGATTTTAATGAATCTACACTAACATAGGTGTTGAATAATGGGTTTTCATTCTCCACATCAGCGGCAACTTTTTCAAATTTAATTTCGTTGAGTGAAATTTCGGGAGATTCGAAATTCAATTTAAAGTCATTGGTATCCGAATTCATGTTACCCCTAACAAATGTATTGGGGCTTAAGGTTAATGAGGGAAAAAAAATCTCTACAATTTTATTGAATATCGAAAAGTTGAATTTGAGATATTGCCCTTTTTTTACCTTATTAGGTTTGTAGTTTGTATAAATACTACCCAAGGCATTTTCTATGATATCCGGAACATCATAAAAATCAAATTTTCCTACTACTTTTCCTTCGACAATATCGGGAGAATTTATGGTTATGGTTCGTTCTTTATTAACATCAAAAGAAGAAACCAATTTAAAATTATCAAAAATATAAATATCTTTTACATTTTGATAAGAGGTCTGCTCTACCAAAACTTCTCCATGCAAATTATCTATGCTATTCCCAATCAGGTTACTGTAAACTTTACCTTTGAATATAGAAATGCTATCCTTCATAAACTGCAAAGCATTGAGATTGGCATAATCAACTTGAGTCGTAAATTTGTAAATATTTTCATTTTTTGAAACATCTACTACGCCATCAAAGTCCATGAATAAGTTGGGATCGTTGATATTGATTTTTCCGGAAAAAATGGGTTTTTTAAAATTACCGTCTACTACAATTCCGGTGTAATTATACCGGTTGTACTGGAGTAAAGATAGCGTTCCTCTGATACGCGTATCAATAAATTGTTCTGTAAATCCTTTTCCATTAACTTTAGCATCCAGCGAAACCAATCCAACATCTTTTCTATTAATTAAAGTTCCAACGTCAAATGCTTTAAGCTTAATCATTCCCTCATACGAGGCATTGTCAATATTCTGTGTATTTGATATCATTAAATTGGATTCCAATCCGCCTAAGGAAGTTTGCATATCTATATCTGCAACAATAGATTGTGTAGAAACTTGTGTGGTTCCGGTAATTGTAAATTGGCCCATTTTTGCCAAAGAACTTGGAAGTGATTTTCCCAAAATATTGGGCAAAAGTCTAATTAAATCTTGATAATTTGAAGTAACTTTTTCAAATGAGCCTTCCATATAAAAACTTTGCTCATTTTTGGAAAACAAATTTTGAAAATTTACTTGGCCATAGATTTCAGAATTGAATTGATCAACCAGTTTTAAGTTTTCGGCCTTGAAATTATTCAAAGTACCTTTTAGATGAGTACTTAAAACAAAAGAATTGTTTCTCCCTAACTCTTTGTAAAAATAATAAATATCATTTGTCGAAATTACAGCATTATCCAATTGAACATCAAACACTACTTTATTGTTAAAATCTGAAAAATCTTCACGTTTGTATTTCAAAACAACTGTACCTTCAAGTGATGAATTTGAGGTTTTAGATTTAAATTTATTGAGGATAATATTTTTTTTGGTATAAGTAAAATCTGCATCCAATTCATTAACTTTCAAACCTCTAAAATCTTTAAAAGACATGTCTTGAATCAAAGAAGTTACATCTGAACCTTTAATTTTAAAATCCAATAAAGTAGCATTTAGGTCTAAAAAATCAACATCTTTTACCACTTCTTTATTTTCATCCAGCATAATAAACCGGCTGTTTTTCAAGTCAATCCGATCAGCTTTAAGTAAAAATTTTCCCGAGGAAGGTTTTCCATCATCAAAAGCAGCTACAAAACGGTCTAAATTGGTTTCTGATTCGTTTTTATATTGTTTCAATTTGAATAAAAAACCATCCATTTGTGCCGATCCAAATAATAAGTCACCTTCATACAATCTCTTATAGTCCGAAATTGATGTTTTAAATCTGGTAATATAAAATAAAGTATCTTTGTGGTGATCTCTTACCAACACTTGTTTCAATTTTACACCACCAAAAATGGTAACCGAAACTTTTTCTATGGTAATATCGGTTCCAAAATCCTTATTGATTTTTTCGGTAATTACACTGCCAATTTTAGTTTGTACAAAAGGTAAAGAAAGAGTGAACCCTAATAGCAAAATTAGGAGTAAAAAACCTACGAAGAGGCGTATAAGTATTTTACGAAACTTTTTAATTGGTGTTGGTATTAAAATTTGTATAACATGCTTGTAATTTGCTATTTTTACAACAAACAAAAATAGTTAAATGAACTTTAGAATTTCAAGATTTATTTAGTCTATTACAAGTAACAAATATAATTCAATTTTCGTGCCTTTTTATGTCAGAAAAAAAAGTAAATATTTTAGCTATAGAAAGTTCATGTGATGATACTGCTGCAGCTGTACTTCAAAATGACCTCGTTCTATCCAACCTTGTGGCCAGACAGTCTATACATGAGGAATATGGTGGGGTTATACCGGAGTTGGCCTCCAGAGCACACCAACAAAATATAGTTCCGGTTGTAGAAATGGTGTTACGCAAAGCAGGAATAGATAAAAAAGACTTGAATGCTATTGCATTTACTCAAGGGCCGGGTTTAATGGGTTCGCTTTTGGTAGGAAGCTCTTTTGCAAAATCTTTGGCTATGGCATTAGAAATCCCATTAATTGCTGTGCATCACATGCAAGCACATATCTTGGCTCATTTTATTCATGAAGAAGGCTATGATAAACCGGATTTTCCCTTTTTAGCACTAACTATTTCAGGGGGTCATACGCAAATAGTGCAAGTAGACAATTTCTTTTCTTTTAAAGTTATTGGAGAAACTACTGATGATGCAGTAGGTGAAGCCTTTGATAAAACCGCAAAAATACTGGGACTTCCCTATCCCGGCGGACCTTTAATTGATAAATATGCCGCACTGGGTGATCCCAATAAATTCTCTTTTACAAAACCTAAAGTAAACGGTTTGGATTTTAGTTTTTCGGGGTTAAAAACTCAAATTTTATATTTTATCCAAAAAAACACGAAAGAAAATCCGGAGTTTATTAACCAAAACTTAAATGATATTTGTGCATCGGTGCAACAGATAATTATAGATATATTAATGGATAAGATAAAATTGGCTGTACAAGAAACCGGTATCAATAGAGTTGCCATTGGAGGTGGAGTTTCTGCAAATTCGGGAATAAGAAATACACTTAAAGAGGCAGAAACTAAATACGGATGGAAAACGTACATTCCTAAATTTGAATATACAACAGACAACGCAGCTATGATTGGAATTGTAGGATATTACAAATTCCTAAATCAAAAATTTGACAGTACCCATGTGGTTTCCAAAGCCCGAATTGAAATGTAATGCAGTTATTCTATAATCCATCAGCATCAAGTACTTGTTTGAGCTTCACTTTTGAGAAAGAAGAAAGCAAACATATACATAAAGTATTACGAAAAGCTATTGGCGATATATTGTTTGTAACCAATGGATTAGGTAGTTTATTTGAGACTGAAATAATTTCTATTTCCGATACCAAATGTAATGTAAAAGTTTTGCATGTAAAATGCTATGAAGCTCCAAAATTTAAAATTCATTTGGCAGTTGCTCCCACCAAAATGAATGATCGTTTTGAATGGTTTTTAGAAAAAGCAACAGAGATTGGAATTCAGGAAATAACCCCTGTTTTTTGCAACCGGTCAGAACGAAAAGC
>JANJWE010000166.1 GCA_024709705.1 Flavobacterium sp.
TTAAAAATTTTTAAATTACAAAATTTTGTGTGTTGTTTTTTTTTTAATTTTAATAAATAATTTAGCCATTGTTTTTAAATACCTTAACAATACAATATCCTCCAAAAACATATCAATAAATTAAATTTATAAAATAAACGACTATACCAATGATTAAAAGTGTTCGAATTAATCGTAAAATGAGTTGAATTAGAACCAATATAATGATTCCCAGAAGAATTCGGTCTAGATTAAAATACCAATCCGGGTCTTTTAAATTTTGGTGTGCAATAATGAATATCGGAATGGCAATCAATACATTCAATACAAAAATAATTACATCATCCCAGGGTCGTTTGACCTGAAATTTTGTTTTTAATTCTTCTAGTTTGAAAGTTCCAAATATATTCATACAGCTAAAACGGCAAAACTTTATAAGTTATGCACGATTTCAGCAAAAGTACTTTTTTTATTGATAAGACTTAATTCAAAAAGCTGATTTTGAACTTTGTTTAACGTTTCTGGCGTTATATTTTTTTGGCACCAACGGGTTTGAATCAACCATTGATTGATATCATCAATTTTTTGGTTGTATCTTTCGGCCAAAGTGCGATTGATACTTGGAATGTCTTTGAATTCTTCAGTAGTTGTATTGATGATATCCAAGAGTAATCTAATGCTTTGTGGATGGTTTTCTAATAATTCGTTCCGAACCGCAATCACAAAACAGGGCCATGGAGTAGGACAGTCGGCAATTTTGCGAAAGGTGCCGTTATCAACCAAAGGCTTGGTCATAAATTTTTCCCACATGAAATAATCGGCTTTCCCAAGGGATAAAGCTTCCACAGCACCCTCAATTGTGTTGACGATTTCAAATTGCAAATCATTTGTATTCCAACCTTGATTTTGAGCATTAACAATGGCCATCAAATGCGAACCCGAACCCATTCGACTAATCGCTACTTTTGTATTTTCTAAATCAGAAAGTTTTTGAAAGTTGGAATTTGCATCCACATGAATTCCCCATATAAGAGGACTTTCTACATAAATTTGAACAATTTTAGAAGGATTTCCGGATGTAATGTCTTTCACAATTCCTTCGGTTAAAATAACGGCTATATCGGTTTCGCCATCACGTAACATTTGGCACATTTTTCCGGTTCCTTCGGGAACGTCGGTCCATTGTAAATCGATACCGGCTTCTTCAAATTCACCGTTTTCAATACATAAATGCCAAGGTAAATTGAAATGTTCGGGTACGCCGGCTATTTTGATGGTTTTCATTTTTTAAGTATGGTAAATTATTGTGCCAATTTATCCAACGCATATTCAATTAATGCATCCACTGCTTTATACGGGTCTTCACTAAACGTTCCATTGGCACGGTTGGCAATAATTGCGTTTAATGATAAGCATTCGTGTCCTAATAATTTGCCTAAACCATAAATGGCTCCGGTTTCCATTTCTAAATTAGTCATTTGAATACCATTATAATTAAAAGCATCCATCTTTGAATTTAGGTCTGCATCTTGTATATTTAATCGTAAAACACGTCCTTGTGGACCATAAAAACCGCCTGCTGTTCCGGTGAAGCCTTTGTGAATTTGCTCACTTTCAAACTTTGCGGCTAAAATTTCACTGCCTTTAATGACGTAGGGACGTCCTTTTCGCAAATCCCAATTGGTTTGATTGATAAAGGCATCTTCAATGTCTTTTTCGGAAACCGCATCGATTAAATAGGAGCGGAGCATGTTGTCTAAACCTAATCCGTAGGCACTCATCACAAAAGTATCTACCGGAATAGCGGCTTGCAAAGAACCTGATGTTCCAATACGAACAATATTTAACGAAGTTAGTTTTTCTTTGATTCTTCTGGTTTTTAAATCGATATTGACTAACGCATCGAGTTCATTCATCACAATATCGATATTGTCCGGACCAATACCGGTGGACATTACGGTGATGCGTTTGCCTTTATAGATTCCGGTTTGCGTTTTGAATTCTCTTTTTTGGGTTGTAAATTCAATGGAATCAAAATGTTTGGTGATTTTTTCTACCCGATTTTGATCACCCACAAAAATAATATCGTGAGCAATTTGTTCCGGCAATAAATTGATGTGATAAACACTGCCGTCGGGGTTTAGTATTAATTCGGATGATTGTATCATTGTTTTTTTGTTTCAGGTTTCAGGTTTCAGGTTTCAAGTTTCAGGTTTCAAGTTTCAGGTTTCAAGTTTCAGGTTTCAAGTTGGGTGATTCAAAATTTAAAAAAAAACTCTAAGCTGAATTAAGATTAACATTAAACTTGAAACCTGAAACTTGAAACAAAAAATCATCCTCCAACTCGTTTGGTTTTAAATCCTTTATCTTTTAAAAATTGCATTATTTTATCTCGGTAATCCCCTTGAATGATGATTTCGCCCTCTTTGAAGCTGCCGCCTACGGCAAATTTACTTTTTATTTCTTTGGCTAAAATTTTAAAGTCTTCATCGGTTCCTTCATAACCCGAAATAATGGTGGTGGGTTTACCTTTTCGTTTTTCGTATTGACAAATCATCGGTTCTTTTTGAACGTATAATTCGTGAGGCGAGTCATCAACATGTTCCGGTTCATCGGCAGGTTGATGGTCCGGGAAGAGTTTTTTGAGTTGTTCGTTTAAGTCATTCATTTTTTTTAAGGGCTAAGGCTCTAAGATTTTGGAGAAATGAGGTTTTAGGCTGTCTGTAAAATATCAGAACTTGAGTACCTCACAACCTTTATAAATCAAAAAAGACATCAAGCCAAAACTCAATGTCTTTTTTTATGAGTTCGTATAAATTACTTCTTTATCAATCCTAAATCAACTAAACGTTCATGCAAGAATTCTCCTGCTGAAATGTCTTCATATAATTTGGGATTATTTTCATCAATACAATCTTCTAATACATCCAAACGCATATCGCTTACCGGATGCATGAAGAATGGAATGGAATAACGGGATGTGCCCCATAATTCTCTTGGTGGATTTACCACTTGATGAATGGTAGATTTTAATTTGTTATTGGTATGACGCGATAACATATCGCCCACATTAATCATCAATTCATCCGGCTCTGCCATGGCATCAATCCATTCGCCATTGTGGTTTTGAACCTGCAATCCTTTCCCTTGAGCTCCCATTAATAGGGTAATCAAGTTGATATCGCCATGAGCTGCTGCACGTACGGCATCTTTAGGCTCATCTGTAATGGGTGGATAATGAATTGGTCTTAAAATACTATTCCCGTCTTTAATGTATTTATCAAAATAGAATTCATCTAAACCTAAATATAAAGCCAATGCTCTCAATACATAAACCCCTGTTTTCTCCAACATTTGATAGGCTTCTTTACCTACCTCATTAAACTTAGGTAATTCTGTTACTTCCACATTGTCTGGATATTCACCGGCATATTTTGAATCGTCACTAACATATTGACCAAAATGCCAAAATTCTTTTAAATCACCGGCAGAGCGACCTTTTGCGTGTTCTTTACCAAAAGAAACATAACCGCGTTGCCCTCCAATTCCTGGAATTTCATATTTGGCTTTGGTTTCCAAAGGAAGGTTAAAAAAGTTTCGTACTTCTGAGTACAATTCATCCACTAGTCGGTCATCTAAAAAATGACCTTTCAGGGCTACAAACCCTATATCTGAATAAGCTTTTCCGATTTCATTTACAAATTTTTGTTTGCGTACCGGGTCGTCCGATAGGAAATCACGCAAGTCAACACTAGGAATTTTTTGCATAGTAAATTGTTATTTGTTAATAACTCTAAGTGAGTTGAATGCTTGTAAATACAAATGTATATAAATATTTGAAACTTCAAAATTCAAAGTTATCAACACTCGCGAAAACGTTATATAAAAAAGTATCACAAAAAGAATTGAATTTGTTATTTTTTGTACTTTTGAGGGCGTTTTAAAACACCCAAACTATGCTTTTCGATAGAAAAAACCTTTCCGACACTACTTTATTACAATTATACACATCCTTATTAAAACCGCGTCTGATTGAAGAAAAAATGCTTATTCTGCTTCGTCAGGGTAAAATTTCAAAATGGTTCTCGGGTATAGGTCAAGAAGCTATTTCAGTGGGCATTACTTCTGCTTTAGAAAAAGACGAATATATTCTACCCATGCATCGTAATTTAGGGGTTTTTACAACCAGAGAAATTCCGTTGAAGCGTTTATTTGCCCAGTGGCAAGGAAAGAAAAGTGGTTTTACCAAAGGACGTGATCGGTCTTTCCACTTTGGCACACAAGAATACAAGATTGTGGGAATGATTTCGCATTTGGGTCCACAATTGGGTGTAGCAGACGGAATCGCCTTAGCCAATAAACTCAAAAAGAATGGTAAAGTAACAGCTGTTTTTACCGGTGAAGGGGCTACCAGTGAAGGTGATTTTCACGAAGCTTTAAATATTGCATCGGTTTGGGATTTACCGGTTTTATTTGTTATTGAAAATAATGGATATGGATTATCAACTCCTACCAATGAACAATACCGTTGTGCAAATTTAGCCGATAAAGGGATTGGATACGGAATGGAAAGTCACATTATTGATGGAAACAATATTTTGGAAGTTTACACCAAGGTAACCGAATTGGTAGACTCTTTACGTGAGAATCCTAGACCGGTTTTATTGGAATTTTTGACTTTTAGAATGCGTGGACATGAGGAGGCAAGTGGTACCAAATACGTTCCGCAAGATTTGATGGACGAATGGGCGAAGAAAGATCCGATTGAAAACTATCGAACGTATTTGATTGAAAATGGCATTTTAAGTCCTGAAAAAGACGAAGCCATTCGTCAAGAATTCAAACAAGAAATGGACGAGCATATTCGGTTGGTATTTGATGAGCCGGATTTTGTTGCTGATTTAAGTGAAGAGTTAAATGATGTGTACAAAACCTATGATTTTGAAGAATTTACGCATTCATCTACTACTGAAAATATTCGAGTAATTGACGCAATAACTCAAAGTTTAAAACAATCCATGGAACGCCATCCCAACTTGGTAATCATGGGTCAAGATATTGCCGAATACGGTGGTGCGTTCAAAGTAACTGATGGTTTTGTAAATTTATTTGGGAAAGATCGTGTTCGAAATACTCCTATTTGTGAAAGTGCCGTGGTTTCTGCGGGAATGGGATTATCGATTAACGGACATAAAGCAATTGTAGAAATGCAGTTTGCCGATTTCGTTTCAACTGGTTTTAACCCTATCGTAAATTTATTAGCCAAGCAACATTACCGTTGGAATGAAAAAGCCGATGTTGTAGTCAGAATGCCTTGTGGTGGTGGTACGCAAGCCGGACCATTTCACTCGCAAACCAACGAGGCTTGGTTTACCAAAACCCCAGGTTTGAAAGTGGTTTACCCAGCGTTTCCCTATGATGCAAAAGGGTTATTAAACACGGCAATTAACGATCCGAATCCGGTAATGTATTTTGAACACAAACAGCTGTACAGAAGCATTTATCAAGATGTTCCAACGGATTATTATACCATTCCATTTGGGAAA
>JANJWE010000174.1 GCA_024709705.1 Flavobacterium sp.
GTTCCCAAAGAACCCACTTTTAGGGTTTGAATGGGTATTTTTAAATAATCAATTGGACTGGCCGGTGAGGCAAAATGCAAGATGTAATCTAAATTTCCGGGTACAAAAACAAACTTGGTTACATCGTGATGGTAAAATTCAAAATGAGGTTCTTTGAACAAATGTTGGATGTTTTTCAAATCTCCGGTTATTAAATTATCCATTCCAATAACATAATAGCCCTCTGCAATAAACCGGTCACAAAGATGCGAGCCTAAAAATCCGGCCGCTCCTGTTATAAGAATTCTCTTCATATTAATCTTTTTTTGTAGGCAAAAGTTGCGTGGCGGTAAACAAACAATAAAATGCTGTAAAAAAAACAACGCCTCTTTGTCGCCACAAGAAACTTTCTGTCAAAAATAAACTTATCATTAGAACTGCAAAAGCAATTTGAATAAAATCTTTTTGTTGTAGGGCATTTTTAAACACAATTGCAACCAAAAGCAATAAAATTAAAAAACCAAAAAAACCTAACTCGGCAAAATTTTGAATGTATTGGTTGTGAAAATTTTTATTTTGGTAGCCTTCTTGTGTTTCATTTCCTTGAAAAACATTATATGATTTAGCTTTTTCTTGTAGTTTTTTATAGGATGCATTCAAGCCGAAACCTGTCCAAAACACTTTCTCTTCTTGAAACAACTCATAAAATAAGCGAGCTTGATAAACCCGAAAAGCGGTTCCTGGAAAAAAATCGTTGGGTGAAAACTCTTTGTTTGTCCAGGCTTCATTGATACTTACTATTCTTAAACCCACTTCCTCTTTTGCTATTACGGTATGATTAATACTTTTTTCTGACTTTGCTTTTAATTCACTTTCTACAGAATCTTGAATTTTACCCGTAAAAAAAACACTTCCAATAAACAAAATAAAGACTATTAGGTTTCGAAGCCTCAATTGTTTTCCTGTTTTGGTGAAATAAAACAAATAAACAATAAAAAGCAGTAAAAAAGTAATTAAAATAGCATAGGCAGATAATAATATCATAAAAACAAATAACAATAAAAGCGAAAGAGTTGTTAAATAACTTTTGGGGTTTTGCTGAATTAAAATGAAAAAAGCCATACCAACATAAACCGAGACATGAACCGCATTCAGTTCTTTAGGAACCAATCCGTGAAAGAAAAAAACGGAGACATCTTGTGAAATAATAAAAAGACTGAAAGCTTTTAGTGTAAAAAACAAACAATAAATCACAATAGAATAACTGTAAATTCTCAAAATCTGACTCAATTGTTTATTACTGAAAGGCTTCGAAACCATAAATAAAACAGGTACTAAAAGAAAAGCTGTAAATCGAGGTAGGGCTTTTAACGACCTTTCTAAATCTATACTCCAAGTCAGAGAAAGAATTGTTATAAAAAATAAAACTATGAGTGGAAATAAATTTTTAACCCAATGCACATTTTCTCTTTTAAAAGAGAAAATAACAGAGAGGGCATACAAAACAAGCATCACATTGTTTAACCCATTATGAAGAGGCAATGTAACCAAAAGCAATACAATGGGTAAAAAAGAGTGATGCTTTTTTGATTCAAAAAGTATATCCTTAAAAAAAGTATTTATTGGATGTTGAGCTTTATACATGTTCTACATTTGAAATAAAATAATTCAAACCCTTTGCAAGGTACTATTTTTTTTTACTACGTAAATAATTTTTACACTTGACAATACAAAAATGTAATTTGATGTCTCTTTCAATTATATTTGCATTCAATCTTGTAGACAGTAAATTGATTTAAAATTTGACCTGTAATCAATTTAAAGTGATAGCATAAGTGAATTTTAACACCTTCCCATTTGATGCAAAAATTTCGAATTTTATTTCAAAACAACTTATTCTTAAGCGGTGTCTATAAAGGTATATCAGGTCTATCCCTTTTTGTATCCATTCCTCTTTTAATTCGGTTTTTGGGAGAAAACAGTTTTAGTGTCTGGGTTCTAATATTTGCATTGTTTCAGTGGATTCTATTAATGGACTTGGGTATTTCGAGTGTACTCAAGACCAAAATTCCTGTTCTAAAATTAGAAAATAATCCCACGCAATTAAACGCTTATATAAAATCAACTTATAAAATTACTGCTGGAATTGCATTCCTTTCTTTCATAACTTTTTCAGTATTAATTTATCTTTTTGATGTAAAGAGCTTATTAAATATTACCGGTTTTTCATCAAGATTTATCCAGTTTCTTTTTGTTTTAAACATCGGTTTTTTTTGTATTCAATTTGTACTCAATACACACAAGTCTCTTTACGTTGGTTTTTTGAAAGGAAAATATGCCGAAAAATCAATTGCCGTAAATCAAATTTTTTTCTTGTTATCCTTAGTTTCCCTTTACTTTTTGGGAAACGATTTTGATGAAAACACCAAACTAACAATGGTTTCTATTTGTAATGGTATTGTGGGAATTGGTGTGCATTTAGGATATACGATGCACTTGTTCAAAAGTGAAAAAATTTCGCTTCTAAAAAGAACAAAATCACCTAAAAATTTCTTGAGAGAACTTTACAGAATGGGAATAAAGTTTATGATTATTCAAGTGTGTTTTATTATTATTTTTAATTCTGACACCTATCTAATTAGCTATTTTTTTGATTCAACCGAAGTTGTTTCTTATGAGATTTTGACCAAATATTTTCAATTCCCTCTAATGGTTTTAATGGCAGCTATGTCTCCCTTATGGTCTATTTTTGCTAAAAAATATTATGAAAAAGAATACCATTGGTTGCTTGACGGTTTTCGCAAATTCAACTTAGGTTTTTTAGTTATTTCTTTGTTATTTGTATTTTTTGCTTTGTTAGCTCCATGGATATTTCCTCTTTGGATTTCACCTGATTTTAACTATTCACAAACGTTATTCATTTCAATTGGATTCTTAACCTTATTTCGATTGTATTCGCTTTTTTATGGTTTTTTTCTAAGTGGAATCGGAGAATTAAAGAGGTACATCCTAACCTTGGTAGTAAGTGTCTTATTAAAAATTCCCATTACCTATTTTCTTATTCAATTTCATTTTGGAGTTTCTTCAGTAGCTATAGCTTCTGCGGTTTTGGTATTCATTTGGTGCTTCTTACAACCCTTGGAATCGTATAGAATTGTAAAAAAGAACCTCACACTTAAA
>JANJWE010000210.1 GCA_024709705.1 Flavobacterium sp.
GATGCTAATTATGTTGTAAATACACAAAGGGGTACTAATTTGGAAAAGAATGCTGTGAAAATTCAAACTTCCGAACATGTATTAGCCGCTTGTGTTGGTTGTGATTTAGATAATTTAATTATTGAGTTAAATGCTTCAGAACCCCCAATTATGGATGGTTCTTCTAAGTTTTTTGTTGAAGCCTTAGAAAAAGCTGAAGTAGTCGAACAAAATGCAGACAGAAATGTTTATGTTGTTAAGGAAGTCATATCCTATACCGACGAAGCAACCGGTAGTGAAATCTTAGTTATGCCATGTGAAACTTATCAAGTAACAGCTATGGTTGATTTTGGGACCAAGGTTTTGGGAACGCAAAATGCAACTTTAAAGTGTATTTCTGATTTTAAAAATGAAATTGCCGATGCTCGAACTTTTAGTTTTCTTCATGAATTAGAGAACTTATTAAACAACGGTTTGATAAAAGGAGGTGATTTGAATAACGCTATAGTCTATGTAGATAAAGAAATATCTACAGAAACCATGGAAAATTTAAAAATAGCCTTTGGAAAAGATAAAATTGCTGTAAAACCTAATGGTATATTAGACAATTTAACTCTTCATTATCCTAATGAAGCGGCACGTCACAAACTTTTAGACGTAATAGGTGATCTCGCTTTGGTTGGTACTCGCATCCAAGGTAAAGTAATTGCCAATAAACCGGGTCATTTTGTGAATACCCAGTTTGCAAAAAAATTATCAAAAATTATCAAAATTGAACAACGCAATCAGGTGCCAACTTATGATTTACATCAAGAACCTTTGATGGATATTCATAAAATCATGGCGATGTTACCTCATAGACCTCCTTTTTTACTTATTGATAAAATTTTTGAGTTGACCGAAACACATGTGGTAGGACTTAAAAACGTCACAATGAATGAGCCTTTCTTTGTGGGTCATTTTCCGGATGCACCTGTTATGCCGGGTGTTCTTATTGTAGAAGCAATGGCTCAAACCGGAGGAATTTTAGTATTAAGTACAGTTCCGGACCCAGAGAATTACTTAACTTATTTCATGAAAATAGACAACGTGAAATTCAAACATAAAGTATTACCCGGTGATACTCTTATTTTTAAATGTGATTTAATTTCTCCCATTCGTCGTGGAATTTGTCACATGCAAGCCAATGCTTATGCCAATGGGAAATTGGTAGCTGAGGCTGAGCTTATGGCTCAAATAGCAAAAAAGAACTAACCTATTTTATATGAATCAACCATTAGCATATGTACATCCTGGGGCAAAAATCGCCAAAAATGTGGTAATTGAACCCTTTACAACCATAAATAATAATGTAGTAATAGGTGAGGGCACTTGGATTGGGTCTAATGTTACCATAATGGAAGGTGCCCGAATTGGTAAAAACTGCAATATCTTTCCCGGTGCAGTAATTTCTGCGGTACCTCAAGACCTAAAGTTTGGTGGAGAAGATTCTCTTGCCATCATTGGTGATAATACAACAATAAGAGAATGTGTAACTATAAATAGAGGTACAGTAGCCTCGGGTCAAACTACTATTGGTAAAAATTGTTTGATTATGGCTACAGCACACGTAGCTCACGACTGCCACATCGGTGATAATGCAATAGTTGTAAATGGTGTTGCTTTGGCAGGACATGTAACTGTTGGTAATTTTGCCATTATTGGAGGTTTAGCGGCTGTTCATCAATTTATAAATATTGGCGATCATGCCATGATATCAGGTGGTTCATTAGTACGTAAAGATGTACCTCCCTACACCAAAGCCGCAAAAGAACCCTTATCTTATGTGGGTATAAATTCAGTTGGACTCAGAAGAAGAGGATTTACTACCGAAAAAATTAGAGAGATTCAAGAAATTTACCGCATTTTATATCAAAAAAATTACAATACCTCTCAAGCAGTGAGTATTATAGAAGCTGAAATGACCGCTTCTCCGGAACGTGATGAAATTCTTCAATTCATTAGAAATTCGTCTCGAGGAATTATGAAAGGATATACGGGAGTTTATTAAGTTTAAAGTAAGTAATTCATTAAAAAATAATTTAAAATAAAAAAAAATCAGAATGGCAAGTACTGCAGATATTAGAAACGGATTATGTATCAAACACAACCATGATATTTATAAAATCGTTGAATTCCTTCACGTAAAGCCCGGAAAGGGTCCGGCTTTTGTTCGTACAAAGTTGAAAAGTTTAACCAACGGAAAAGTGTTGGATAATACATTTTCCGCAGGTCATAAAATCGATGTAGTAAGAGTAGAAACTCATACCTTCCAATTTTTATATTCTGAAGGTTCAGAGTTTTATTTTATGAATACTGAAAGTTTCGAACAAATCACTTTAAACAAAGATGTACTAGATGCACCCGATTTGTTAAAAGAAGGTACCAACGTAATGGTTCAGATTAATACTGAAACCGATATGCCTTTGTCTGTTGATATGCCCGCCTCTATAGTTTTAGAAGTTACTTATACAGAACCCGGAGTTAAAGGAAATACCGCAACCAATGCAACTAAACCGGCAAAAGTTGAAACCGGAGCTTCGGTTAATGTTCCGCTATTTATAAATGAAGGTGATAAAATCAAAATAGATACGGCTTCAGGTTCATACCTGGAACGTGTTAAAGAATAATAACTTACTCACTCTAATTTATGAAATTCCCAAAGACTTTTTCACTTAAAGAAATTGCACAGTTAATAGATTGTGATTTTGTAGGAGATGAAAATTTTTCAGTTCAAGGCATGAATGAAATTCATGTGGTAGAACCCGGAGATATTGTCTTTGTAGATCATCCCAAATATTATGATAAAGCTTTACAATCGGCCGCAACCATAATTCTCATTAATAAAGAAGTTGTATGCCCGGAAGGTAAAGCATTGCTAATCTCTGACGATCCTTTTAGAGATTTTAATAAGTTGACTCAGTACTTTAAACCTTTTCAAGTTGCAACGTCTGCAATTTCTCCAAGTGCTCGTATTGGGTCTAATACATTAATTCAACCCAATTGCTGTATTGGGAATCACGTACAAATTGGCAGTAATTGTCTGATTCATGCTAATGTTACCATTTACGATCATTGTGTAATAGGGGATAATGTTGTAATTCAATCCGGAACTATTATTGGAGCCGATGCTTTTTATTATAAGAAAAGGGCCGAAGGTTTTGACCAACTTTTATCTGGTGGGCGAGTGGTGATTGAAAATCATGTTGGTATTGGTGCTTTGTGTACAATCGATAGAGGGGTAACCGG
>JANJWE010000219.1 GCA_024709705.1 Flavobacterium sp.
ATGATTACCAAATTGGAAACCGGTGATTTGAATCTAGATTATAGTGATTTTGATATTGTTGAATTGGTAAAGAATGTGTTTGATTTGCTTGAGATGAGAGCAAACAAAAAAAATATTACATTAACTTTTGATACAAAATATACCCATCCAATACGGGTTCATGCCGATCAGGAAAAAATTCAACAAGTAGTGACTAATTTGGTCATGAATTCTATAAAATATGGTCGAGATGGTGGTACAACCGAAGTGAGTATTGAAAATTTAATCAAAAACAAAATTATTGTTCGCATTACAGATAATGGAGAAGGGATTCAAAAACAGCATATTCCTCGTCTTTTTGAACGTTTTTATCGTGTAGATAAAAGTGGTGCCCGCTCCGAAGGTGGTTCAGGATTAGGCTTAGCCATTGTGAAACATATTATCGAGGGTCACAATGAAAAAATTTATGTTGAAAGCCAGTTTGGTGTGGGTTCAGAATTTTCATTTACGCTCGAAAAGCAAAAATAATTGCTTCCAGTTATTATCTGTTTTGAAATGATGCAACCCTTTGTATAAATCCACTTCATACAAATTTTCAATTACAAATTTTTCTTGCTTGGCATAAGGAATCAATCCGTCTTTCTTATATTTCTTAGCCAAATATTCTTGCTCAAATTGTCCCGGAGTGGGAATAAAAAAGGCTCTTTTACCCAGTTTTGCCAAATCCATAACTGTGGTATAACCGGAACGACATAGCACCAATTCACTTTCGTTAAACGTTTTTTCTAATTCAACTGAAGTCATAAAATTATAAAAAGTTACATGGTCAATTTGTTCCGATTTTTGTTCGGGTTCAATCACGCCACGTACAAAAACAACTTCACCTTTGTAGCGTTTGATTTCTTCTTTCAAATGTGTCTCCAGCATCGTTCGTTGCGGTTCGGGACCGGAAAGAATGACCATTAAATCATATTTTTTAGGCAATTCTTTTTTATTTAATCGACTTAACGGACCAATATAATTGATTTTGAAATGCGGATTTTTTAAATGGCCCAATTTGCCTGTTAAATTGGGTATTTCTGCAACATCCGGAACCCAACATTCATCATATTTTTTAATGATGTATTGATGTAATTTACTGGTAATCCAACTCGTGTTTCCGGTTAATACATTCAGTTGATGGGTAATAAAAACAGAGGGCACTTTTTTAGAATAAATACCTAATCGGTTGTCAGAAATGATGCCACTTAAACCATATTCTTTGACCCACTTTTTAACCATTTTTCGTTCCAAATAAATAGCTTCCATCATTTTTGGACTATTTTTAATCAATTTCCATTTGAAAAAAGCTCCTTTTTTGGCATATTCAATTTGATAGGAAGGTAATTCTAAAAAAATCAATTCCGGAAATTCTTTTTGTAAAATGTGTAAGGCCACACCATCAGAAGCTATTACAGGTTCAAAATTGTTCTCTAACAAAGCTTCGATAATCGGAATACATCTTGTAGCATGTCCTAAACCCCAATTTAAGGGAGCAACGAGAATTTTTGGTTTGATAGTTTCCAAGTCTTAATAACTCATTTAATAACTGTAAAAGTACTATTTATTTTGATTGGAGATATTTCCCTAATTTTACCAAAAAATTAAATTAAGTGGGCAGTAAGAATAAATTAAAACGATTTAAAGAAAACGAAACCTTTCAAAATGTAATAGAGCCAACCCGTGAAGAAGTAGTTTCAGGTGGTTTTAAATGGAAAGGAAAGTGGAATAAAGATTTTTTTAAAAACGATAATCCAATTGTTTTAGAATTAGGGTGTGGTAAAGGCGAATATTCCGTAGGTTTAGCGGAACGTTATCCTGATAAAAATTTTATCGGAATCGACATCAAAGGTGCCCGATTTTGGCGTGGTGCTAAAACAGCGGTTGAAACCGGTTTGAAAAATGTTGGTTTCCTTCGCACACAAATTGAATTAATTGAATATTGCTTTGCCGAAAATGAAGTGGATGAAATTTGGATCACCTTTCCGGACCCGCAAATCAAATACAAACGCACCAAACATCGAATGACCAATACCCAATTTTTACAACGCTACAAAAAAGTATTGAAAAAAGACGGAATTATTCACTTAAAAACGGATAGCGAATTCATGCACGGTTACACCCTCGGATTGTTACACGGAGAGGGTCATGAAGTAATTTATGCCAATCATAATGTCTATCGAAATGAAGGTTCGCCGGAAGTAGTGACTGCCATTCAAACTTTTTACGAAAAACAATATTTAGAAATAAACAAAGCCATAACCTATATTCAATTTAAGATAAAGTAAGTAACCCATTACCCATCACCTTTCACCAGTAACCTTAAAAATGAACCACACCCTTCCCATCATTCTCGGGCTTTCAGCCGCAGCAATCGGAACAACTCCACCGGGATTGCTCAATATGACCGCCGCAAAAGTGAGTTTGCGGGATGGAAGAAACCGAGCTTTGTGGTTTGCCTTTGGGGCTTCTGTTATTGTTTTTTTCCAAACTTTATTAGCTGTATTATTTGCCCGTTTTATAGATAAAAGAGCCGATATAAGTGCCGTTCTTCAAGAAATAGGATTAGTGATTTTTGCCGTTTTAACCGTTTATTTTCTTTGGATAGCCAAAAAACCAAAAGCGAATAAAAAGAAAGAAGAAATTAAAATGAGAAGTAAATCCAGTCGTTTCTTTTTAGGAATGTCCGGCGTTCCCGCCGCAAGGCCGAGATCATCGCAGCTCTCGCGCGTGATCACCGCGATGACGGTCTTGCCGCTGGGCAGGGCCACGGTGACCTCGGC
>JANJWE010000258.1 GCA_024709705.1 Flavobacterium sp.
AACATCGCCTTTGGCTTGCGTGGCTACTACCAAAACAATACTCAATAAATCAGGAGTAAAACCCGGCCATGGAGCATCGGCTATGGTTAAAATAGAACCATCTATATCAGTTTTTACTTCATATCCGTCTTTGTGTTCAGGAATGTATATATCATCACCTCTTCGTTCCAAAGAAATTCCTAGTTTTCGAAATACAGTAGGTATTACTCCCAAGTTATCCCAACTGACGTTCTTAATGGTAATTTCACTTCGCGTCATAGCGGCCAGACCAATCCAACTCCCTATTTCAATCATATCAGGTAAAATACGGTGGGTACATCCCCCTAGCGATTCAACCCCTTCAATGGTTAATAAATTAGACCCCACTCCCGTGATTTTTGCACCCATAGAATTAAGCATTTTGCAAAGCTGTTGCAAATACGGTTCACATGCGGCATTGTAAATGGTGGTAGTGCCTTCGGCCAAAACGGCTGCCATTACAATATTTGCCGTTCCGGTAACAGAGGCCTCATCCAGCAACATATAAGTCCCTTTCAAGCGACCTTTACTTTCAACGCCATAAAAATGATCTTCTCGATTGTATCTAAATTGAGCCCCTAGATTAATAAAGCCCTCAAAATGAGTATCCAAACGACGTCTTCCTATTTTGTCACCACCCGGTTTAGGGATATACCCTTTTCCAAATCGGGCCAAAAGTGGTCCAACAATCATAATAGAACCTCGTAACGAACCGCCTTCTTTTTTAAAGGCTTCGGTTTCCAAATACCCTACATTTACTTCATCTGCTTGGAACGTAATAGAACCCGGGCCGTTTTTTTGCATTTTAACACCCAAATTTCCCAATAGCGTAATCAGTTTGTTTACATCTATAATATCAGGTATGTTGGTAATAGTTACTTTTTCAGGAGTTAACAATACTGTGCATAAAATCTGCAAGGCTTCATTTTTGGCTCCTTGTGGATGGATTTCACCTTGCAAACGATGACCTCCTTCTATTTTAAATGTTCCCATATTTTACTAATGTGGTTATTTTGAATTGTTATTTTTGGTAAAAGGCTTTATCTTGTTTTTATTTTTTTTGTTGGATTGATTCTTTTGAATAACCGGTGTATTTTTATTGGACAACTTTTTATTCGTTCGCATCAAATCAGAGGTATTCAAAAGCTCTTCACTACTTTGATGTAAATTGATTCTCCCATCCGAAAGTTCCAATAAGTGATCAAAAATGGCTTGATCGTCTACGGTATCTTTATTCCAACTCAAATAGGATTTTTTCATGTGATTGGCAATCACCTTGATCAAGGCACTTTTCAATTCTCCCTCTTCCCAACTATTGGCCACATCTATCATATACTTGATATTGTTTCCGTAATAGCGGTATTTTGGATTCTTTTGCGGATAATCCAATCGTTCCGGTTTCAAATTTATAACCTCTCGCGTGGGTGTAGGATAAGGACTGTCTACATCCAATTTAAAATCGGACATTATAAACAATTGATCCCATAACTTGTGTTGAAAGTCCGGTACATCACGCAAATGCGGATTCAAACTTCCCATAACTTTTATAATGTAACGAGCTGCTTTGTTTCGTTCTTCACGATCTGCAATTAAAGTTGCCTGATCGATTAATTTTTGTAGATGTCTTCCATATTCGGGAATCATCAAATGCGGTCGCTCGGCATTGTATTCCAATAAATGTACCACATCTTGTGCGTTTAATTTCTGCATCGTATTGAATATTACAGTGAAATAATTCCCTCTATAGTAGAAACTTCTTGGTATTTGGCCACTACATGCTCCGGACTCAACATGCTAACATTTATGGAAACACTCGTAAATTTTCCGGTACGGGATTGTGTTGTGTTAATTACTGCTCCCATATTGTTAAATGCATTCTCAACAGCTAAAATCTTGGTAGCATCTGTAGGCACTATAAACTTATACAAATACAACGTCGGCCAATCTGATGTAGTGCGTAATTCTTCTTTTAATCTTTCGTAAAATTCTTCCGTCCTTTTATCCATGATAAGTCTTATTACAGGCAAATATACAGCATTGCAATTTATATTTACACATTATATCCGAATTTTAGAATTTTTAAGAGCACCAGCTTAACCCCTTACCAATTCGACAGACTCACAAAACCAAACAACACCAAAATCTATTTCTGATTTTAAGTTGTAAAGTTTGTATTTAAACCCAAGAATTCTCTAAATTTGCCCCTTAATTTTTTAGTTTGAGTAAAGATATCATAGTCATAACCGGAGGACCGGGAACCGGAAAAACAACTATCATCGAGGGATTAATAGAAAAAGGATATACGTGTTTTCCCGAAATTTCCCGTGAAATAATCAACGAAGCCCGCAAACAGGGAATCGAACAATTGTTTCTGGAAAATCCTTTGCTCTTTAGTGAACTCCTTCTTGAAGGCCGAAAAAAACAATACACCGCAGCTCTGGAACACCCCAACCCCATACTTTTTCTAGACAGAGGCATTCCCGATATTTTAGCCTACATGCATTACATTGGCGATAGTTATCCGTCCTTTTTTGAAGAGGAATGTCGTAGCAACACGTACACAAAAGTTTTTTTGCTCCCCCCTTGGGAAGAAATTTACAAATGCGATGAAGAACGCTATGAAAACTTTGAACAAGCCAAGCTTATTTTCAACCACCTGAAAGAAACTTACCAATCCTTTGGGTACAAGCTTATTGAAGTTCCAAAAGATACACTAGATAACAGAATTCTTTTTATCTTAGAGGCCATATCCAAATAAAAATGGTAAACGCCGAATCTGTTTTAAAAAAATATTGGGGATACGATTCGTTTAGATCACCTCAAAAAGAAATTATTGAAAGCATCCTCAATAACCAAGACACTCTTGGAATAATGCCTACCGGTGGCGGAAAGTCTATTGCATTTCAAGTCCCGGCCCTACTCAAACCGGGTATATGTTTGGTAATCTCTCCGCTTATTGCTTTAATGAAAGATCAAGTAGATAATTTGATGAAACGCAACATCAAAGCTATGGCTCTAACCGGTGGATTAACTACCGATGAAACCATTACACTCTTGGATAATTGCCAATACGGGAATTACAAATTTCTATATGTATCACCCGAAAGATTGCAACAAGAATGGGTAATCGAAAAGATAAAAAACCTCCCCATTGAACTCATTGCCATCGACGAAGTTCATTGTGTTTCACAATGGGGACATGATTTTAGACCGGCTTATCTAAAAATTGTCCGCCTGAAAGAATTCTTTCCCAATGTACCCTTCATAGCAGTTACCGCAACCGCTACACCAAAAGTAAAAGAAGACATCATTCAATTACTGCAATTGAATCAACCAAAAGTGTTTCAAGTATCGTTTGAAAGACCAAATCTTTCCTATTGGGTTCACAAAACCAAAGACAAGATTTATTTTTTAGAACACTGGCTTTCCCAAAATCCAGAACCCGCTATAATTTATGTACGCAACCGAAAAGCGTGTCATGAAGTTTCTCATACATTACAACAATTAGGATTTAAGGCTACCTTTTACCACGGAGGCTTACCGGCAAGAGATAAAATCAAAAACATGGAAAGCTGGATGCGAGAAGAAAGTCGCATCATCGTAGCTACCAATGCCTTTGGAATGGGTATAGACAAAGCCAATGTAAAAACGATAATTCACATTCAACTCCCTGAAAATTTAGAGAATTATTACCAAGAGGCCGGAAGAGCCGGAAGAAATGGTGAAGAGGCCTATGCAATCTTACTTTTGGGTGAAAATGATGAAGAACAAATGAAAAATCAGTTTCTGGCCAGCCTTCCGGATAAAGAATTTCTCAATTGGGTTTTCAAAAAACTTTGCAATTACCTTCAAATTGCCTATGGAGAAGGCCTTGACGAAATTTTTGCAATCCATTTGAATCATTTTTGCAGCCAATACCAATTACCGGTAGCCAAAACTTTTGCGGCAATTCAGTTTTTAGACCGACAAGGCATACTCACTTTTACTCAAGAGTATTCCGAAAAAATGACAATCCAGTTTTTGGCAGAAAGTAAAGAGATTATGCGGTACATGAGTTTGAATCCAAACGATGAAGAAATTATTCTCACTCTTTTGCGATCCTATCCGGGATTATACGAAATGCCCATTGCCGTAAATACGGCATGGGTAGCTCAAAAGAACAATACTACCGAAAATGAAGTTTTCCAAATATTAGAACGCCTCAAGCAAAGAGAACTGGTAGATTATACTTCCAAAGGGAACGATGCTTCCATCCGTTTTCATGAAATTCGGGAAGACGAACGTACCATAAATAGGGTTAGCAAATACCTTGAAGCCCAAAACGAAAACAAAAAAAACAAAGTTAAACAGGTTTTGCGTTATGTTTCTAACACCGAAATTTGTAAAAACAAATTATTGTTGCATTATTTTGGGGAAGAAACCAATCAAAATTGCGGTCAATGCAGCACGTGTTTGTCGCAAAAGAAAAAAAACAACCATTGGTCAACCCGGGAAAAAGAAATACTTTTGTTCTTAGAAAAAAATCCGGCTTCTTCCCGAACCATTCAAAA
The DNA here is from genome assembly GCA_024709705.1 of Flavobacterium sp. Classification (GTDB taxonomy): domain Bacteria; phylum Bacteroidota; class Bacteroidia; order Flavobacteriales; family Flavobacteriaceae; genus Flavobacterium. Next base: position 4,569 of record JANJWE010000258.1, read on the forward strand.
AGAACTAAACCTTACGGATGACGAATTGATTCCGGTTTTACAAATTTTGTTGGAAAAAGAAAAAATAGAAATTTTGCCCAATGGCAACTACAAATGCTTATAAATGGAAAAATTAAGAATTGTATTCATGGGAACCCCACACTTTGCAGTGGGAATTTTGGATGCTTTAGTACAAAACAATTGCAACGTAGTAGGCGTAATTACCGCTCCGGATAAACCTGCCGGAAGAGGTATGAAACTCAATACTTCTGCTGTAAAAGACTATGCTGTAGAACACCAACTCAAACTTTTACAACCTACAAACTTAAAAGACGAATCGTTTTTGAAAGAATTAAAAAGTTTAGAAGCGAATTGTCAGGTCGTGGTGGCTTTTCGTATGTTGCCGGAAGCCGTTTGGA
>JANJWE010000293.1 GCA_024709705.1 Flavobacterium sp.
GAATACGGTGCGGATATGCGATTGAATTTCCCCAGAGTATTTTTTCCCTTTAAAACCGACCGAATTATTCCTAAAGAAATGATTCCTTCCACTCAAATCAGTATGGGTTTTGCCAAACAACAAAATATCGGACTAGACAAAGAAAATTTAACTGGAGCTTTAACTTACAATTGGACTCCAAAACGATACAATTCGGCTCGATTTGATTTATTTAACATTCAATATGTTAAAAATATAAATGTCAGCAACTATTTCAATGTCTACCGTTCATCATACAGGGCTTTAAATGAAATTGCACAAAATTATCCTTTAGATCCTTTTTATCTTAATAATAGCGGTAATTTATTAATTGATTTTGGAACAAATGGTTTTTTAAATGATGTTTTGGGACAAAATCCAACCATTACCCCAACACCTTCAGACTTGCAAACAATTCGAAGTATTAATGAAAGAAAAAATCGCCTCTCTGAAAACAATTTAATTTTAGCCTCAAATTACAGTTTCTCCAAAACCACAAAAACCAATCTATTAGACAATAATTTTTATGTATTAAGAGCAAAAATTGAATCTGCCGGAAATGTTCTTTCTTTATTGGCTAAAGCATCCAATCAACCGGTAAATCTCAATGGAAACCGTACCATTTTTGATATCGAATTCTCTCAGTACATCAAAACAGAATTTGAATTCATAAAACATTTTGATCTAAAAAATAATACTGTTTTTGCGACTCGCTCTTTTCTGGGAATAGCCATTCCATATGGTAATTCAAACAATATTCCGTTTTCAAGAAGTTATTTTGCAGGTGGTACTAACGACAACAGAGCCTGGAGACCCTATAGTTTAGGTCCGGGAAGTAGTGGTGCTCAAAATGATTTTAATGAAGCCAATTTGAAAATAGCTCTTAATGCCGAACTTCGATTTAAAGTTTTTGGGAAATTCAGAGGAGCTATCTTTACAGATATTGGAAATATATGGAACGTTTTAGATAATGTCAAAGACGAATCATCCCGTTTCACTGGCTTGGAATCTTTAAGAGACTTGGCAGTTGGAACCGGTTTAGGTGTTCGTTATGATTTTGGATTTGTTGTGGCCCGTTTCGACCTCGGATTCAAAGCTTACAACCCGGCTAATGAATTAAAAAACAGATGGTTTAGAGAAACAAATCTTAGCAATTCTGTGTTAAATGTGGGTATAAATTACCCCTTCTAACTTGTAAGTTAATATAATTTTTTTTAAACGATTTGTTACTAATAATTTTACTAAACCTATTTTAATTATTATTTTTGTTCACTCAATATAACTATATACAAGATGTCACACAATATTAAACCAGGAGTTGCCACCGGAGATCAAGTTCAAGAAATTTTTAATTATGCGAAACAAAAAGGATTTGCACTTCCCGCTGTTAATGTTATTGGTTCAAGCACTATAAATGGTGTGTTAGAAACGGCTGCCAAGCTTAATGCTCCCGTAATTATCCAATTTTCAAATGGTGGTGCCGCATACAATGCAGGTAAAGGTCTTTCAAACGAAGGTCAAAAAGCAGCTATTGCAGGAGCTATTGCCGGAGCCAAACATGTTCACACCTTGGCTGAAGCTTACGGAGCAACAGTAATTTTACACACAGACCATTGTGCAAAAAACTTATTACCCTGGATAGATGGTTTACTTACGGCATCTGAAGAACATTTTGCTCAAACCGGCAAACCTTTGTTTTCTTCTCACATGATTGATTTATCAGAAGAACCTCTTGAAGAAAATATCCATATTTGTAAAGAATATCTAAGCCGAATGAGTAAGATGGGAATGACTTTAGAAATTGAATTAGGTGTAACCGGAGGTGAAGAAGATGGTGTAGACAACACAGATGTAGACAGTTCAAAACTATATACACAACCCGAAGAAGTGAGTTATGCCTACGAAGAACTCATGAAAGTAAGTCCAAAATTTACCATTGCCGCAGCTTTTGGAAACGTACACGGTGTATACAAACCCGGGAATGTTAAACTAACACCTATAATTCTTAAAAATTCACAAGAATACATTCAAAGTAAATTCAATACGGGTTCAAACCCCATCGATTTTGTTTTTCACGGCGGCTCAGGTTCAACTTTAGAGGAAATTAGAGAAGCTATTTCTTATGGCGTTATTAAAATGAACATTGATACCGATTTACAGTTTGCATTTACCGAAGGTATAAGAGATTATATGACGGGTAAAATTGACTATTTAAAAACCCAAATTGGAAGTCCGGACGGTCCCGATTCTCCAAATAAAAAACACTACGATCCCAGAAAATGGATACGTGAGGGTGAAGTTACTTTTAACAAACGTTTAGAGCAAGCTTTTGCTGACCTCAACAACGTAAATACTTTATAAAGATTGGACTAAAGTTTCAGGCTAATGTTTACAACCTGAAACTTGAAACCAGAAACACTATAAACTTAAACTAATAAAAATGGCTTGGTTTAAAAGAACAGAAAAAGGAATTCAAACTGCAACAGAGGATAAAAAAGACGTTCCGAAAGGACTTTGGTACAAATCTCCAACCGGTAAAATAATTGACCAGGATGAATTAGCCAAAAACCTATGGGTAAGCCCAGAGGACGACTTTCATGTACGTATAGGAAGTAAAGAATACTTCGAAATATTATTTGACAACAACGAATTCAAAGAACTTGACGCCAAAATGACCGCCAAAGACCCTTTGAAATTTGAGGACACCAAAAAATATTCCGATCGTTTAAAAGATGCCATTGAAAAAACCGGTTTAAAAGATGCCGTTCGTACTGCCGTAGGAAAATCTAAAGGCAAGGACTTGGTAGTTTGCTGTATGGACTTTGCTTTTATTGGAGGTTCAATGGGAGCTGTAGTAGGCGAAAAAATAGCTCGAGGAATCGACTATTCAATTAAAAACAAAGTGCCGTTTATGATGATTTCAAAATCGGGAGGTGCACGAATGATGGAAGCCGCGTATTCATTAATGCAATTAGCCAAAACCTCAGCAAAATTAGCTCAATTGGCCGATGCCAAAATACCATACATTTCTCTTTGTACGGACCCAACAACAGGAGGCACAACAGCTTCTTATGCCATGTTGGGAGATGTAAATATTGCAGAACCCGGAGCTTTGATTGGTTTTGCTGGACCAAGAGTTGTTAAAGATACCACCGGAAAAGATTTACCCGAAGGCTTTCAAACCTCTGAATTTGTTCTAGAACATGGCTTCTTGGATTTTATAACGCATCGAAAAGAGTTAAAAGAAAAAGTGAATTTATTTTTAGATTTAATTCAAAATCAAGATATTAGATAGCTAAAATCCCGTTAATTCGGGATTTTTTGTACCCCGTTTTTTACATAATAACATCATTAAACCGAAATGAAAAATCAATCTTACTCCAAAATTTATAGAATAATGCATTGGAGTCTTGCCTTAACTCTTCTTTTAATTCTCTTTACCGTTTTTTTGAGAATGACTTGGATGAATAAAGATCATATGGCCGCTATCATTGAAACTT
>JANJWE010000297.1 GCA_024709705.1 Flavobacterium sp.
AAAGAAGAAGTAGTTGAAGCAGTTACTCAAATTGAGAAAGCCATAGAAGTGGTGAAAGAAACGATTCAAGCCGTTGCACCGACAGAAGTTGATTTTTCAACATCTGAAAAATTCTTTTCTCCTTTAGTAAAAAATATTGCCAAAGAAGAAGGGGTTTCCATTTCAGAATTAGAAAGTATAAAAGGTACAGGTAAAGAAGGTCGTGTAACCAAAGACGATATCATTGCATATATAAAAGATAGAGCCAATAAACCTACAGTTGCTGCAGCTCCAAAAGTAGAACCGGTTGCTGTTGAAACTCCCAAAGTTGAAGCTTCTAAAGTTGAAACTCCAAAAGCAGAACCAACACCTGAGAAAAAAATACCGGTTTCCGTTAACGGCCAAGACGAAATCATCGAAATGGACCGTATGCGAAAACTGATTTCAGGGTATATGGTGGCATCCAAACAAACGTCAGCACATGTGCAGTCGTTCATTGAAGTGGATGTAACCAATATCGTGAATTGGAGAAATAAAGTAAAAGACGCCTTTGAAAAGAGAGAAGGAGAGAAGTTAACGTTCACACCCATTTTCATGGAAGCTGTGGCAAAAGCCATCAAAGATTTCCCGATGATTAATATATCTGTAGAAGGCGATTATATTATCAAAAAGAAAAATATCAATTTAGGAATGGCCGCTGCATTACCTAACGGAAACCTAATTGTTCCGGTTATCAAAAATGCAGATATGTTAAATTTGGTTGGATTAACAAAAACGGTAAACGATTTAGCAAACCGAGCTCGTAACAACCAATTGAAACCGGATGAAATTCAGGGTGGAACGTACACGGTTACCAATGTAGGAACATTCGGAAGCGTTTTTGGAACACCGATTATCAATCAACCGCAAGTAGCCATTTTAGCATTAGGAGCCATCCGAAAAGTGCCTGCAGTTATTGAAGCTCCAACCGGTGATTATATTGGAATTCGTCACAAAATGTTCCTTTCACACAGTTATGACCACCGTGTGGTAGATGGTTCATTGGGCGGACAATTCGTGAAACGAGTAGCCGATTATTTAGAAGGATTTAGCGAGAATAGAGAGTTCTAAAAAATAAAAATAAAAGTTTCAACCCTTTCATGTGTTTAACTGAAAGGGTTTTTTTACGTAAAACTTAAAATACCTTTAAAAAAAGTTAGCCATCGTTCAAAGGTTCATTTAATCTACTATATTTGCCCACTAAATTTTCAAAATGGAACTCAAATTAAACCGACCTATCTGTTTTTTTGACCTCGAAACGACCGGAGTAGATGTTGCAAAAGACCGAATTGTCGAAATTGCTATATTCAAAGTTTATCCCAACGGAAATAAAGAAAGTAAAACCTGGTTGGTGAATCCGGAAATGAAAATTCCTTTTCAAGTTTCTCAAATTCATGGAATTACTGATGAAAAAGTGGCCAACGAACCCACTTTCAAAGAACTTTCCGGTCAGATTTACAATATGATTAAAGATGCCGATTTAGCCGGATTTAATTCAGACCGTTTTGATATTCCGTTATTAGCTGAAGAACTTTTACGTGCAGGAGTCGATTTTGATATGAAAAATCGTGTTTCGGTTGATATTCAAACCATTTTTCACAAAATGGAAGAACGCACCCTTAGTGCGGCCTATAAGTTTTATTGTGGTCAAACACTGGAAAATGCTCATTCCGCGGAGGCTGATACCATGGCAACTTATGAAATTTTGAAAGCTCAACTCGATCGTTATTCTGATTTGGAAAACGATATAAAATCGCTTTCTGAATTCACCACCCGAAAAAAATCGGTAGATTTTGCCGGATTTATAGCGTTGAATGATAAAGGTCAAGAAATATTTACCTTTGGTAAACACAAAGGTGCATTAGTAGAAAAAGTTTTAGAAGAAGAACCGGGTTATTTCGGCTGGATTCAAAATGCGGATTTTCCACTTTATACAAAAAAAGTATTGACCGCCATCAAACTCAGAAAATTAAATAATAAACTAACTTAGCACCTGAGAACCTCAGCACCTTAGTGCCTAAGAACCTCAGCACCTCAAAAAATGAAGATAATCTGCATCGGACGAAATTACACCAAACACATCGAAGAACTCCAAAACGAGCGACCCGATGAGCCTGTGGTTTTTCTAAAACCGGACAGTGCAATTTTATTGAAACAACATCCGTTTGTGATTCCGGAGTTTAGTGATGATATTCACCATGAGGTTGAAATTATTGTGCGAATCAATAAAGTCGGAAAATATATCGATGCCAAATTTGCACCAAACTACTACGACGAAATCGGTCTTGGTATTGATTTTACCGCACGTGACCTACAAGCCAAACTTAAAGAAAAAGGGTTGCCTTGGGAAAAAGCCAAAGCTTTTGACGGTTCAGCGGTTATTGGCAACTTTTTATCGAAAAAAGAATTTAGTTCCGTTGAAAATATTAATTTTGAATTAAAGAACAATGGAAACACCGTTCAAAAAGGAAATACCAGCCATATGTTATGGAAAATAGATGAGCTTATTTCCTATGTTTCCCAATTTTTTACTCTTAAAATAGGGGATATAATTTTTACAGGTACTCCCGAAGGAGTGGCTCCTGTCAAACCAAACGACCTTTTAGAAGGGTTTATAGAAGACCAAAAACTATTTAGAATACAAGTAAAATAAAAATGGCATTACATTATAACTTAGCCAAAGTCTATGCACTTTCAGATAACGATCCGGAATTTGTTCTCCAAATTATCACGCTTTTTGTAAGCGAAGTACCGGAAGATATGAAGTTTATCAAGCAAGGTATAGAAGAAAAGAATCATAAATTAGCTTACAGTTACGCACACAAAATCAAACCTACACTCGATTTGTTGGGAATGAATGTGGCGTATGAAGAAATTCTTCAAGTAGAAGCCTGGACCAAACGCGAAGGGAAACGCAAAGAAATTAAGGAGATTTTCAAAAGTATTGAAGACCAAGTTGAAAAAGCGGTAAAAGAAATCAATAAAGATTTCGATTTATAAGAAGCTATTCCGGCTATCCGCTATAAGTCCTCGGCCTTAAAACCTATTTTTCTAACCCTTTTTTGTGGCTTCCTTTGGTCGCCCAAAAAAGTGAAGAAAAAAAAGTTTTAATTCCTGCGGGCTTTCCGCTTCTATCCGGGCTAGGTACAACTGAATCAAAAAAAGAACTTTCCAAAAGCCCAATAGTCGAACTATCTAAAAATCGGAAAAATCAAACAATCCAATTGAAAGCAACCATCATCACCATTGGCGACGAAATTCTTATCGGACAAATTACCGATACCAACTCTGGATTTATAGCCAAAGAATTGGAGAAAATCGGAATTCAAGTCCATGAAATGATCTCCATTAGTGATGACAAAAAGCATATCTTAGATACCTTTGCCAAAGTACAAAACCAAGTTGATTTTGTGCTTATCACCGGTGGACTCGGACCTACAAAAGACGATATAACAAAAATTACTTTTTGCGACTATTTTAATGACGTTTTAGTACGAAATGATGCGGTAGAAAAACACATTGAAGCTTTATTTATGAAACTCAATTTTACAGTTTCACAGGTCAATAAAGACCAAGCTTTGGTGCCTTCTAAAGCCATAGTGCTTCACAATCAGTTTGGAACTGCACCGGGAATGTGGATGCAAAAAGAAAATACAGTTTTTGTCTCTATGCCGGGTGTTCCCTATGAAATGAAAGCAATAGTTACCCATCAACTTATTCCTAAAATTGTCAAAGAATTCGAACGCCCGTATATTCTTCACAAAACCATTTTAACTTATGGTCAAGGAGAAAGTATCGTAGCTCAACGCATTGAAGAATGGGAAAATAATTTACCTGAATTTGTAAAATTAGCCTATTTGCCCAGTCCGGGTCGCGTGCGATTACGTTTAACTGCCAGAGGTAAAGAAGAGCAGGTTTTGCACAATAAGATTCAACAGTTAGTGAGCAGCTTAACCGAAATTATCGGTGATATTATTGTAGGATTTGAAGAAGATGAACCTATCGAAGTGGTTTTGGGTAATATACTTAAAGAAAAAGGTTTTACACTTGCCACTGCCGAAAGTTGCACCGGTGGAAAAATTGCGGAAACACTTACTTCTGTAGCAGGTTCATCGGCTTATTTTAGAGGTAGCGTGGTTTCTTATGCAACCGATACCAAAATTGAAATACTTGGAGTAAAACCCGAAACGATAGATACTTTTTCAGTAGTGAGCCAATCTGTTGCTGAAGAAATGGCTCAAGGCGTTCAAAAATTATTGAAAGCCGATTTTGCTATTGCTACCACGGGAAACGCCGGCCCATCAAAAGGAGAAGCTGATGCAGATTTAGGCTCAGTTTGTATCGCTATTGCAACGCCTCATGGCATTTTTTCAGAAGCTTTTAATTTTG
>JANJWE010000318.1 GCA_024709705.1 Flavobacterium sp.
GCAGGGTGCGTGTAGAGGTGTTTATTTCGGGTTCGATGGCATAAATTTTAGCAGTGTAAAGGTCATTTTTGTCTGAAGTGTAAAATTTTAATTTCCCCTCTTTTACAATTGAGTTTGCATATTTTTCAGGAACTGAAAAGCTAATTTTTACTTGATTGGAATTTACTAATTTGGCAATCGTTGATGTTGAGGAGACAAAAGAACCAGGAGAGACATATCGAAGTCCAATTTTCCCACTAAATGGGGCTCTAATGACTGTTTTGGAGATTTGAGCTTGAATCAATTGAACTTGAGCTTGACTGCTAATCCATTCACTTCGGGCCACATCATATTCTTCTTGGCTTATAGCCTCTTTTTCTAGAAGTAATTTAGCTCTTCGTTCGTTTTCAGATGCTAAATTTTGTTTGCTTTTTGCCTGTAATAGTTGAGCTTGAAGTTCAATGTCATTTACTTTAAGTAAAATTTGACCTTTAGTAACAACCGAGCCTTCATCAAATTGAATGTATTCAATTTTGCCGTTTATTTCACTTCGAATGTCCGTGCTTTCATTGGCCTCTATACTTCCTGCTAGGGTTAATTCTGTTTCAAATTTTTGAGGTTTGGTGATTATTGCTTCTACTAAATTTTTATTTCCATTTCCTTTATTTAAAGGTGCTAATGTTTCTTTTTCTTGGTTTTTTATTATGCGATACACGATTAAAGATAGTAATCCCAATGCTAAAAGAAAAAGTAAAATGTTCTTGGTTTTCATAAGTTTTGGTAAAATTGGAATGACAAAACTAATTTTTAAAAATGTAACTAACCCAAAGGTTTAATTTTATTTAACAGTCCTAAATTTTTCATTTTTCATTTAATATTTGTAAGATAAAAATTAAAAAAATATTTAAAAAATGCATTTCATCGAAAAAAATGTACACTTAAACGAATTTTGAGTATTTTTACACTGTTAAACTAATACAAGTATGTCATGAATAAATATATTTTTACATTCTTATTGATTTTTGTGAGCTTTACTTCATTTGCAGGTGTTTCTGTATCAGAGAAAAAGGCTTTAATTTCAATTTACCAATCATTGAATGGTAAAAATTGGAATACCAAATGGGATTTAAATAAATCGGAGACTACGTGGTTTGGTGTTCAAATTGTGGGCGATAAAGTAATTGCTTTAGATTTATCCAATAATAACTTATCCGGAACAATTCCAACTGAAATTGGTCAATTGGTTCATTTGCAAAAATTAAACTTATTCAAAAATCAGATTGAAGGTCAAATTCCTAATGTGTTCGGCTCCTTGAAAGATTTAAAGGAATTGAATTTAGCTTTTAATAAGCTTTCAGGAAGTTTGCCTACTTCTTTTGTTGATGCAAGTTCGTTAAAAACAGTTGAGTTGTATATGAATCAATTATCCGGTGAATTGCCAATTTTAATTGGAAAATTACAGCAACTAGAAAATCTTTCTTTGTATAATAATAATTTTAGCGGTGAATTACCTAAATCAATATATGAATTAAAAAATCTTAAAATTCTTTTATTAAGTAGTAATTCATTCTCCGGAAAATTAAGTTACGAAATTGAGAATTTAAAAGCTCTTGAAAATTTGAGTTTATTTGAAAACAATTTTGTAGGTCAAGTACCTTTTGAGTTGGAATCTTTAACGCAGTTAAAAGAAATGAATATCTCTTACAACAAATTTAATGGGTTAATATCTTATGCTTTAGCCAAAAAAGATTCATTTCAAATGATGATGTTAAATGATAAAGGAGTGGCATACAAACTGCCATTAGTAACAGATAATACCGGAGTAGTAGGCTCACCTGATTAGTGATTTTTTTAAATTTATTTTTATATAAAAACCCAACAGCATATTGTTGGGTTTTTTATTTTGTATTATATTTCTTATTTTCTTATTTAAATTTTTAAATCTTCATTTTTTTTATTTCTTTATATTATTTCATATCAATGTTATATTTTTTTATTTTTTTAAAGAAATTGTTAAATTTTATAAAATACTTCATCATTTTTAAGGTTGTAATATCTTAGGGCAGGCTTCATTTTTTGTAGAACAAATTCTACAAATAAAAATGAGATTGGAGTACAAAACGAATGTTAATATGTGTTAATTTTGCTAAATCCATATTTTTTTAAATTCTAAGAACCAAAGAATTATAATTTGAAGATTAGTTTTTAATTGTAAAACCAATACTGAGAAACTTTTTTTCATTTTTTTTGAAAAATAAGTGAAAAGAAAAAATACCACATATGATTTCAAAAGTTAAAAGTTATCTTTTTCCGGAAATTAAAAATAAATCACGAAAAAAACTACATTACTCCTTATTGGGTTTGGTTGTTGCATTGCAATTTATTTTATTACTTATTGGTTATAATGAAGTTTTTAACCAAAAAAAACTAAATTCAATAACTGAAGATTTACAGGCTTCAAAGTTATCAGATAAGTTGGTTTCTGATGCAAAGGTGTCTTATTTAATAGCTCAAAATGATTTTTATAAATTTTTGTTAGCAAAAGACACCCTAGCTTTGAAGTCTTATTTTTCTGAAATGAGTGAATTTGTCAATTCTCTTCATTCTATTCATAACCTTCAAAATAAAACGAGAACTTTTAACGGATTAATAAAAAATCATACCCAAATAAATCAAGATATATCGTATTTGAAAATGAAAGTGGATTCCATGTTGTTATACAATGATTATTTTGATTACAAAGACGATTCAGACCTTTTTAAAATCAAAGAATTTAAAGAAGATGAAATTTTAAACAGTGTAGATGTAGAATCTTTTGTGGTGGTAGACAGTATTTCAAGAAAAAGTCTTTTTAGTAGGTTGATGGCTGCTCTCTCCGGAAGAATTGACATTCAAAAAGAAATAATGAATGTCAAAGTAACCATGAAATATGGTAAAAATACCGAAATCGGAAATATTGAGGAACAACTTAAGATGGCTTTTGACCATGTAACCCAACATTACAAATCACAATTTAATAATTTACAACAAAATTTTGATCAAATACAAAAGAAAGATTTAGAACTATTGCAAAATAATTCAAAAATTGAAAGTGTTGTCAATTCATTACTTCAAAATTTTTCTCAAAACAATCAGCAAGCTTTAGAGCTGGGAGAAACACAATTTGAAAATCAAAAAGGATTAATGGAAGGTTTTAAATTTGTAATTGTATTTGGAATCATAATAATATTAATTACGCTTTCAATTGTTTTAATACAATTTACAAAAATGGCTTTTGATTATGAAGAAAAGTTAGAAATGGCTCAGTTAAAGATTCAACAAAACTTAAATTTTAAAAATAGAATTGTTGGAATGATAAGTCATGAAGTAAGGTCTCCTTTGAGTTTAATTTCAATCTACAGTAAAATAATTCGTTCTAAAATTCAGGATGATGAAGTCAAAGAAGTTTTTAAATCTGTTGATTTTACAACCCATTCCTTACTTTTAATGTCAAATCAAATTTTAGAGTTTTCAAAAAGTGAGAATGCCAAACTTGAATTGAAATTCAATACTTACAATTTGTATGAAGATTTAACAAAAATTACAAATTCTTTGAAAGATTTGGTTGAATCCAAAGGGAATAAACTCAATCTGAAAATCGATATTGATAAAAATACAATGGTGTTTTCGGATGCGGTCAAAATTCATCAACTTCTCTATAATATCGTTGGGAATGCAAATAAGTTTACAGACCACGGAACGATTTCAATAGATGTTACAGAAAATTTAATAGCTCCAAAAAAACTCGAATTAAAATTTGAAATACAAGATACAGGTAGAGGCATTTCAGAAACCGATTTGAAATACGTTTTTGAAGCCTACCACCAAGGAACGATTTCTGAAAATGTAAACGATTTAGGAGCCGGATTAGGACTCAATTTATGTAAAGAAATAGTTGAATTATTTAATGGTGAAATTAATTTGTCAAGTGAAGTTCACAAAGGGACTAGAGTAGAATTTAACATTTTTGTAGATAAAATATAATAAAAGCCCATACATGAAAAGTTTTTTGATAGCAGACGATCACGCAGTAGTAAGACAAGGATTAAGTTTGATTTTAAATGATATGTACAATAATCCAATCATTTATCAAGTGGGAATGCTCGAAGAAATTCTCGAAGTAGTTCAAGTACAGATTATAGACGTGCTTATTTTGGATATTGCATTTCCTGAAGGCGATAGTATCTATGTGGTTCAAGAGGTAAAAAAAATTCAACCTAATTTAAAAATTTTAGTTTTTTCAGCTTATGATGAAGAGATTTATGCTTTGAGATATCTTAACAAAGGAGCCGATGGTTATTTAAGTAAATTAAGTACAGATAATGTTATCAGAGATGCAATTTCATCAATTGTCAGTGAAGGAAAATACGTGAGTGAAAAAACTAAAGAAAAAGCTTTCATGTCTTATGTGAAAGGACAAACTGTGAATGAGTTAGAGCATCTATCCGATAAAGAAATTGAAATAGCTAGATTATTAATAAAAGGGTATGGAAATTTAGAAATATCTAATATTTTAGGTATAAAAAAATCTACAGTTAGTACATATAAAAGCAGAATTTTTGATAAACTTAAAATTGATAATGTCGTTGACTTACTTCAAATTTTTAAATCCAATAACTATTAATAAGACCTCATTGGTTTAAAATTATTCAATAGATTTCCTTTCTTTTTCTTAAAAATAAAATGAAATATATTAAAATGCGGAAGATTTTACTTCTACAGGAGACTCTTTTTTTTCAAAAACAATTTAAATAAAGTTTTGCGGTTTCTGATATACTTTGAATTTTATCGTTAAACTGTAATACTCTTTGTTTTTTATAAGAAAATACACTGTTTTATCTTGTTTAGTTGTAGTTTTTTTTAGTTCAACTTGTAGAACAAATTCTACACTTTAATAATTAAAGTTCTACAAGTTATTTAAAATCAGTAATTTATATTTGTAGGCACTGTATAGCCGAACCAATACTTATCATGAATTTGATGTGTGTTGAAGTACAGTTCAATTTACAAATTAAATTTTATCTGATTATGATTAAAATTACAAAACAGAAATTAAATGTGCCCCTATTTTCAATTTCTAAATCAAAAAAGGATTACCTGTATTTTAAATTGATTTTGTTGCTATTTGTTACAAATCTAATGCAGGCTCAAATTTATGGAGACTTTCCTTATGGTCAGACTTTTATTTCTAGCACTCAGCCTCCAGAAGTTTCTTTATTAGTACCGCAAAATAATACGGTTAATTCAGCTACATTCACAACAGAAGGGTTGCAGTTAACGCCAGCCTCCAACGGAAGGTTTGGGGCTGTTTATGTTGCAACTAAACAATTTAGCTCCTTAAATGGAATCAAAATTGAGTTTGAGTATGGAATGTATGGAGGAACAGGTGCCGATGGAATCTGTATGTTTTTATTTGATGCAAGTGTAGGAGTTCCTACAATTGGTGCAAATGGAGGTGCTTTAGGTTACAGTTACAATAGAGCAAATCAAACCTTTTCATTTGCTCGACAAACCGGCTTAACCGGAGCCTACCTAGGTGTGGGTCTAGACGGATTCACTAATTACAAAAGAAGTGTGTTTGAAGCTAACCTTAGAAATAATGGAGTGCCCAATACTACTTTTACAGAACAATTAAGTCATGTAACGTTAAGAGGAGCAAGAGGATTAGAAATTGATGCTTCAAAAGGATTGGGTGATGGGTTTACAGGCTATCCGACATTAACTACTAAAACAACTTTAAATACCTCAGTTGGTGCGGCAACCATTGACCCCAACACGGGATTATATACAACCGGCCCTGGTTTGTCAGACAATTTTTTATTGAAAACATCATCTTTGTCATGGGACACAACAAATCCTAATTATAGAAAATGTTTTGTAGAGTTAATGCCACATCCTAGTGGTGGATTTTTTGTAACTGTAAAAATTCAGCATGGAAGTACTATTTCTACAGTTATAGATAACTACTGGTATCAAACTTCTTATACCTATATAGAAAATGCAAATCCCGCAGTTTCTGATTTTGAAGTATCTAATCTACCCGGACCAAACACAGCTCATACTCTTAGTACAGTTCCACCTGCATTATTTAAGATTGGTTTTGGAGCTTCAACAGGAGGATTAAATAATATTCATCTTATTAGAAACTTAAAGGTTTCATTGCCTTTTGCAGCAGAGGCTGTTGCAGACAATGCCGAATTTTGTTACGGTGAATCTGCTGAGATTAGCCCCTTTTTGAATGATATTGCTTATACTGGAAGTATAGCTATGGGGCCAACTGCTTCAAGTACTAATATTGATCCAAATTCTTTTCAATTTGTTGATTCAAATGGAGTACCTCAAGGACAAAATTATTTTATTCAAGACGTTGGAACATGGGTTTTTAATCCCGCTACAAATAAAGTTTCTTTTAATCCGGTTCCGGGCTTTAACTCAACAGTTTCTGTTCAATACAATATTAAAGGTATAAATCCACCCTTTAATGATGATGCTTATAGAAGCCAATTGGCCACAATTACAGCAGTTTATGAAGATTGTTCAGCAGATTTAAAAGTTACCAAAGTTGTTAATGTTAACAACCCTTTCATAGGTGAAAATGTTGTTTTTACTATAGCAGTTACAAACCAAGGGCCTATAAATGCTACCAATGTTACCGTTGCAGATTTATTACCTTCTGGTTTTAATTTTATCAATGCTACTCCTTCATTTGGAACATATAATAACTCCACAGGAAATTGGACTATTGGAAATTTAAGTGCTGGAACTACGGTTACTTTAACTGTAGAGGCTCAAGTTAATCCTTTTGG
>JANJWE010000068.1 GCA_024709705.1 Flavobacterium sp.
TCAATTACAGATGCAAGTAATGGTTATGAATACTATATTTCTACAATCAATACTCCTCCAACAGCTCAAACAACTCCTTCTGGAAGTGTAGGAGCGGGACAACTTTCTGTTACAATTTCTGATTTAACACCTAGAACAATATATTACGTTTGGGTAAGAAGTAATTGTGATTCTGAAGTAAGTGACTGGTCTTTAACACGCGGTACTTTTGAAACTGAGTGTGACCCTCCACTTTTAGATTCTACTACCCCAGGCTCTGTATGTGGTGAAGGAAGCGTTCAATTAGCAGCTTCGTCTTCTACAGGTATTGTTAGATGGTATGCTAATGCGGTTGGTGGTCTACCTTTATTTACAGGCGAGAATTTTACAACACCTACCTTAACACAAACTACCTCGTTTTGGGCTGAATCAACTGTAGGACCGCAACAAACTTCTGGAAAATTAGCTCCACCTTCAACAGCTACAGGAAGTACACTTACCAATTGGGGAATTGTTTTTAATGCAACGGAGTCCTTTAAACTTGAATCGGTTTCTGTTTACTCTACTTCGGCAGGGACTTTAGACATTAAAATTACAAATTCAAGTTTGACAGAAATTTATGCAACAGGTAATGTTCCAATTGCCGCAGGAGGTACAACAACTCCGAATATCATTCCAATTAACTTTAATTTACCTGCGGGTAATGGATATAGAATTTTAGTTAAATCCTCTTCAGGAGTTAACTTAATTAGAGACGGTGTGTCATTAGCCTTCCCTTATGTTGGAACCGATGGTGTAGTTACTGTAACTTCATCAGAGTGGGGTGGAACTACCACATCTACCTATTATTATTTTTATGATTTAAAATATTCAACCGGATGTTCTTCAGATAGAGTTGAAGTTGTAGCTACAGTTAGTGCTGCACCTCAATTGGCATTAAGTAGTTCATCGGCTGAAATTTGTCCCGGTTTTTCAACCCCGGCAGTTACTTTAACATCAGGTCAAGTCGATTACGATACATTCCAATGGTCTCCTTCAACAGGAGTTTCCGGTAATTCAGTTGACGGTTGGGTTTTTGCTCCAACTACAACAACTACATATACATTAAATGCTTCACAAACTACCGGAAGTTTATGTCAAGCTTCATCTACATTTACAGTAAATGTTAATTTAGAACCGGTTATTACAGTTTCTAATGCCGAGATTTGTCAAGGTAGTTCAGCCAATTTAACAGCTAATGTAATTACTACAGCTACTATTGGAACTGCAGAAACGTTAACTTCTGCTACAACACAGCCAACAGCTTTCTGTAACCGATGGGATCAATATTGGAACCAAACTATATTTACTGCTGCAGAATTACAAGCGGCTGGTCTTTCTGCTGGAACCATTAATTCTATTACTTATAATATTACAACTTTAGGTTCGGGTACAAATGTTACGAATTTCTCAATTCGTATCGGAACTACAAATGATGCCACAATTAGTGCATTCCAAACCACAGGTTTAAGTGTCGTTTATGGTCCTGCAACTTACAATCACGCTATTGGATTTAATACAATTGTTTTTGATACTCCTTATGTTTGGGATGGTATTTCTAATATTATTCTTGACGTGCGTCAAGATGGAGAAGATTCAACCAATAATGCCATAACTTATTTTACGGCTACGGCTCAGCCTATGACTATCTCGGCGATTACCAGCGTAGATAGTGCCGTAAATACTTTGCAAAATTTAGTTCAAGCTGGAACAGCTGTACCATCAACTTCTTTACAAAGGTTAAATGTTATATTTGAAGGAACCGGAGACGCTTCAACAGTTAATTGGTTGTGGACTCCTGGAGATTTTACTACTTCTACAATAGCTGTTTCTCCTTCTGCTTCTACAAGTTATACCGTTAGAGCTACAAATCCTTCTACCGGTTGTTTCAAAGAACAAGTTGTTTTGGTTACGGTTAATACCGTTGATGCTCCAACCGGAGAATCTAATCAAGCTTTCCAAGTTGACGATTTAGCAGACGCTACTATTGCTGATTTGGTTGTAACCGGTAATGATGTAGAATGGTATGCCTCAGAGGCCGATGCTTTAAGCGGAAATAATGCTTTAATCGTTACAACGCAATTAGAAAACGGTCAAACCTATTATGCTGTTCAAACCTCAGTTCAAGGTTGTAGAAGTGCTAGTTTTGCTGTAACCGTAACCGTAACTTTGGGAGCTAATTCATTTGATTTAGCCGGATTGAAATATTATCCAAACCCGGTAACTAATGTTCTTCAAGTAGAATATACTGCTCCTATTGTATCTTTGGAATTGTATAACATGATAGGTCAAAAAGTTTCTTATCAAAATGTAAATGCTCTTCAAGGTTCATTAGATATGAGTAAATTACCAACCGGAACTTATTTTGTAAAAGTTCAAACGGAAAATGCTTCAAAAACTATCAAAATAGTGAAAAACTAATTTCAGATAGTAAGAATAGAAAAGCCACCGAAAGGTGGCTTTTTTTTATTGTTGTTTTTTTGGACGTTACCCTCCGCAAGCTACGGGTCAGGCTTTTCGTTGCAAGTCCGCGTTCGTCGTGCCTCCTCTCTGTGGGCTTTTCACTGCAATCCTTAACGCGGGGAAGAATGAGTAATTAGAAGTTGTATGTTATTCTCAAATGGTTATTTAAATTGTTTAATCAAAACATTGTTTACAAAAAAAACCGAAGCACTAACTTCGGTTTCAAATATCTAATAATCTAACAATCTATACCAACCCCGCCCTTTTCAACAATGCTTCCACTTTTGGTTCCTGACCTCTAAACTTTTTATACAATTCCATCGGCAATTCGGTTCCGCCTTTTGATAGAACATTGTCTTTGAATTTGGTTGCTACTTCCGAATTAAAAATGCCTTTTTCCTGAAAATAAGCAAACGCATCGGCATCCAATACCTCCGCCCATTTGTAACTGTAATAACCTGAGGAATAACCCCCTTGAAAAATATGCGAAAACGACGTACTCATGCAATTTTCCTCCACATCCGGATACAAAGAAGTGCCTTCAAATGCCTCTTTTTCAAATGCTTTTACATCGACAATCGTTTGCGATTTTCCGTGATACGCCATGTCTAAAAGTCCAAAACTCAATTGACGCAAAGTTGCCATTCCTTCTAGGAAACTCGCACTTTCTTTTATTTTTTCAACAAAATGTTGCGGAATCACTTCGCCTGTTAAATAATGCTTTGCAAACAAAGCTAAGGCTTCGGGTTCGTAGCACCAGTTTTCCATGATTTGACTTGGTAATTCTACAAAATCCCAATATACCGAAGTTCCGGATAAACTCGGATAGGTCGTATTCGCTAGCATTCCATGCAACGCGTGACCAAATTCGTGAAACAATGTAGTCACTTCGTTAAAAGTGAGAAGTGAAGGTTTGGTTTCCGTTGGTGGCGTAAAATTGCATACAATAGAAACGTGCGGTCTTTCGTTCACCCCATTTTTAATGTATTGAGGTTTAAAAGAGGTCATCCAAGCACCGTTACGTTTACCTTTTCTAGGAAAAAAATCGGCATAAAAAATAGCCACTAATTCATCTTGAAAATCTAATACTTCAAACGTTTGTACATCGTTGTGGTATTTGTCAATATCATAAACTTCCTTGAATCTGATTCCGAATAATTTTTCGGCAATCGTAAAAGCACCGTTCAACACATTTTCCAATTTGAAATACGGTTTCAGTAATTCATCATCCAAACTGAATAATTTTTGTTTCAATTTTTCCGAATAGTAGGCTCCGTCCCATTTTTCTATTTGTTCAATGCCGTCCAATTCTTTCGCAAAAGCTGTCAATTCGGTAAACTCTTTTTGAGCTGCGGGTTTGGCTTTTTCCAACAAATCATTCAAAAAAGATTTAACTTTATCCGGATGTTGAGCCATTCGTTCTTCCAAGACAAAATGCGAATGCGATTCATAACCCAATAAATTCGCTCGTTTATGACGTAATTCCACAATGCGTTTCACATTTTCTTTGTTGTCAAATTCATTATTTTGGAACGCTTTTTTTCCGGCCGCAATGGCGATTTCTTTTCGCAATTCACGATTGTCTACATAGGTCACAAATGGTAAATAACTCGGAAAATCCAACGTAAAAACCCAACCATTCAAACCTTTTGATTTAGCTAAACTCGCGGCCATTTCTTTAGTTCCATCGGGTAATCCTTTTAAATTGGCTTCGTTGGTAATGTGCAATTGGTAGTTGTTGGTTTCGGCCAAGACATTTTCGCCATACGTTAATTTTAACTTGGCTAATTCGGTGTCAATTTCACGTAATTTCAATTTATCTTCTTCCGAAAGTAAAGCTCCATTTCGTGAAAAACCTTTGAATTTTTTATCTAATAAAGTGGCTTGTTCAGTTGTTAAAGTCAGTTTGTCTTTTTGATCATAAACCGCTTTCACACGTTTGAACAACTCATCATTCAAGGCAATATCATTGCTGAATTCGGTTAACAAAGGTGAAACTTCCTGAGCAATTTTCTGCATTTCATCACAGGTTTCAGCCGAATTCAAATTAAAGAAAATAGAAGATAATCGGTCTAACGTTTCACCGGAATAATCGAGTGCTTCAATTGTATTTTCAAAAGTTGGAACTTCCGGGTTTTTTATAATAGCATCAATTTCAGCTTTTGCTTGAGCAATCGTTGCTTCAAAAGCCGGTTTATAATCGGCTAATTGTATTTGCGAAAAAGGTGCGGTGTTGTGTTTGGTTTCGAAATTTTGAGTAAGTGTTTTCATAGTTATTGCGAGGAGCGAAGCAATCTCATTCCGTATTTTTATAATTTAAAATTTTCAAAATCTTGGTAGGTATTCCAAAAACGAAGTAATTCTAATTGATTGGAATTGATTTTATAATAAAGTGTAATATGTTTTGTAATCACTACTTTATGAACATTCTTATAATGAGTTGAAATAAATTCAACATTTTTCTGTGTTAATAGTTGAATGGTTTCCTCTACTTTTTCAATAAAGTTGAGCGTTACCTGAAATGACCATTCTGCGTCCAAATAATCAATATTTTGCCAATAGTCTTTTTTAGCTTGTGGAGACCAAATGACATTCATTTATTTAAAATATTTTGAATACCGATTTTTGGTTTCTTCCATCACCATATTATGAGGAATTCCTTCCTTGTTTTCAAGTGAAACAATGGCTTCATCAATTGCTTTTTTTTGATTTTCAGTCAAAGTAGATTTGGATTGAACCAAATGAATAATTTCTTCAATCAATTCAGGATTTTCGAGGTCCAAGATAACCTTTGCCAGTTCTATTTTTGAAGTTTTAATATCCATATTCATTTTTATCAAAGATAATTATTTTTTCAATCCTTCCGAAGCTTTCAAAACCGCTTCTTTCAAACTTTCTTTATAAAAAACAATTTTATCCAACACACATTTATCGTGACTTCCAATAATTTGTGCTGCTAAAATTCCGGCATTTTTGGCTCCGTTCAAAGCGACTGTTGCTACCGGAACACCACCCGGCATTTGCAAAATTGACAAAACCGAATCCCAACCATCAATTGAATTACTGGATTTCACCGGAACGCCAATCACAGGTAACGGCGACATCGAAGCGACCATTCCCGGTAAATGGGCCGCACCACCGGCTCCGGCAATAATCACCGAAATGCCACGTGTGTGAGCATTTTTGCTGAACTCAACTAATTTTTCAGGTGTTCGGTGAGCCGAAACAATATCCACTTCGGTTTCAATATCAAATCCTTTTAAGATGTCGATGGCTTCCTGCATGACCGGCATGTCGGATATACTTCCCATTATGATGGCTACTTTGCTCATTGTTTTTTTTGTTTCAGGTTTAAGGTTTCAAGTTAATTCGGTTTAACTGCCAACTGCGACTGTCAACTGCGACTAACCACTCTAATACTATTCTTCACTTCTTCTGCCACTTTTCTGGCTACCTTCATATCTTCATTCACAATCGTAACATGTCCCATTTTTCGAAATGGTCGGGTTTCTCTTTTGCCGTAAATATGAGGCGTTACGCCATCAATCGCCATGATTTTTTCAATATTTTCGTAAACCACTTGACCGGAAAAACCTTCTTCACCCACCAAATTTACCATAATTCCGGCAACTTTACTAGATGTATTTCCCAAAGGTAAATCTAAAATGGCTCGTAAATGATTTTCAAATTGTGAGGTATAACTGGCTTCAATACTGTAATGCCCTGAATTGTGTGGTCGTGGAGCCACTTCGTTTACCAAAATTTCGTCATTTTCGGTTTGAAACATTTCAACTGCCAACAAACCTACATGATTGAAAACTTCTGAAACTTTCAAGGCAATTTCTTGGGCTTTTTGAGCCACTTTTTCGTCAATTCGAGCCGGACAAATCACATATTCCACTTGATTGGCTTCCGGGTGAAATTCCATTTCCACTACCGGATAGGTTTTAACTTCCCCGGAAACAGAGCGAACGACAATAACGGCCAATTCATTTTTAAACGGAATCATTTCTTCGA
>JANJWE010000078.1 GCA_024709705.1 Flavobacterium sp.
ATTTGCACCAAAAGCAGTTGCAGCACCTCCACTTGCAACAGTATTTATTCCAAAAGCGGTTGCAGCAATTCCACTTGCAACAGTATTTGTACCAAAAGCGGTTGATTCATCACCTACATTAACATCATCCCATTGAGTAGAAAATATTTTTCCTGCACGAAAGGCACTTTTTCTGGGATTCCATACCATTCGTGTACCTGGTCCGCTGGGTACAACAACACCACTCCCAGAAGTCCCTGTTGATACTAAACCATCAGTTCCGTTAATTAATAAAGCACCTGCATCAGCAGTAATGGTTCTTCCGTTACCTGCTCCTCCAAAATCATAGGCTTGGTCTAATGTTCCGGTATCTGTCCCTTTTATCGGAATCCAAGTTGTGGTTGGATTATTCCAGTAATAAAATCCCGGTTGATTACTTCCCACATTCGTAGTTAGATAAACCAACATCCCTTGTTGGGCAGCAGTTGGATTGGTTGCCGGAAACGAATCCACTTTGGGGATTAACATTCCGTCTGTGTTAGAAGGGGTTGTTTGATTAGAAGATCGAATGTCTAATTGTGCGTTTGGGGTGGTGGTGTTGATTCCCACTTGTGCCATCAGGCAAGTGGAAAAAAACAAACTCAGAAGTACGTAATATTTTTTCATGATAGTGGTAGTTGAAAAAAGAAAACTCTTTTTAGTGATTTCACATGTAAAATTCACGTAATGAAACCAATACCACAATACGATATTATCCGTAGAAGTTTGTTCCCTACAAAAATTGAACACACGAGTAAAATCAACACTTTTGTAAATTTTAATACCTGAACCAACGCTTTTTTCACTTTTCAGGCATAAAAAATACGCCATTTAGCGTATTCCTATTTTCTTACAAACCCATTGTTTCATCAATTTATAAAGGAATTGTTAAAATAGTAAGCAATCCGTTTTGGGATTTCATAGAAAAAGTTCCGTTCATTTGTTCTATTCTGTTTTGGATGTTTTTCAATCCGTTTCCAAAAGCATTTTCTTTGATTAAACCTATCCCATTATCCTGAATCGTGATACAAAGTTGTTTAGATGCAATTAACTTCATTTTTACTTCAATTTTGGTGGCTTGAGCATGTTTGAGCGTATTGTTTAAAACTTCTTTTATGGTATAAAATACATTTTTCCGCAATTGACCATTCATTTTGATTGATTCAATTCCTTCAATTGTCGTACTAAATGAAAAGGTGATAGGCGTTTCCTCAAAAAGTGATGCCCCATACGCTTTGACGTATTCAGAAAAGTGTTGTAATGTATTATGCTCTGTGTTTAATGACCAAATAAAGGCGTTTAAGCGTTGTGAGATTTCTTTCCCCGTTGAATTAATTTTTAAAGCTAAAATTTTCTGTTTTTCTGACGTCTCTTCATTTTTAAAGAGTAAATCGGCATGAATAAGAATGCTACTTAAACCGCTTCCGATATCATCATGTAAATCTTTACTGATTTCGTTTTTTTGATGCAGTAAGGTTTTTTGAATTTTATTTTTTCTCCTGATAATGACAATTACTAGGGATAAAATAATCACAGAAAGCAAGGCTGCAATCAATTGAAGAATCGTGAATTTTCGTTGCTTTTGTAATTCTTCTACTTGAAGCAAAAGCAATTTATTTTCGTTTTTGGCATATTGCTCCGTAATACTTTGAATATTTGTATTCCCTTTAAGTCTGGTTTCTTCGTTTATTTTTATGATTTTTTCCTGAACAAAAGCCAGCTTGTCAATTTGCTTATTTTTTTTGAAAACCTCTTGAGCAATCGTATAAAAATACTGTTGAAACGTTGCATTAATAATTTTTTGATTGATGAGTTCTACTCCTTTTTCAAACCACCGATTATTTTCTTTTTGGTCATCTTGGAAACATTGCATTAAATAACCATAGTTTAGCAACACAATATCAAAGTACTCACTTTTTTGTGCGGATAGTATACTCTTTTCAAAATAGAACACTGCACTATCCGTTTTCTTTTCCTCTAAATAAATTTGACCAAACGTTTGTTCAGTGTTTGGTATGCCTCTTTTACTGTTGGTATTTTTGGCATATTGATAGGCTTTTTCGTTATACCAAGCGGCTGAATCCGTTTGATGTAATTTTAATTTTAATTGAGCAATATTATTGAAAATATGTTCTTTTTGAATCGTACTTCTTATATGTGAAGTACTATACTTTTGTGGTTGAAAATCTCTTGATTTCCACAGCGATTTTTGTGCATCTTCCCACTTATTCATTTCTATCTGGTTAATTCCTTTGAAGAAATAACCATTAGCTATCCACAAACTATCCTTTTGTTGCTTTGCTTTTAAAATGGCTTTATCCGCCTCATTTGTTCCAAATTGAAACAAACCATCGTAATAAAAAAGTTCAGACTGCAAACTGTGAATGAAAATAATTGTGGTATCGGATTGTTTAGGAGAAATTAAATCTTTTGTAATGTTTAACCATTTTTGAGACGATTGGATATCATCCGTTTCCAAAAAAAACTCCGCCAAAAGAAATGAATTTGCAATTTTACAATTGGTCGTTTTGCAATTTTCAAATTCCTTTAGCTTCTCTTTTTCAGCAATACTTTGAGCATTTCCAAAAGAGAAAACTAAAACTAAAAATAAGGTCAAATAACGTTTCATGTCCTTTTTTTAGCGTTTCAAATATACATTTACCGCCTCTACTCTCGTATTGACATGTAACTTTTCATAAATATTTTGAATATGCTTACGAACCGTACCTACACTAATCTCCAAAACCGCTGCTACTTCTTTGTTCATTTGCCCTTTGGCTAACAATTCTAATATCTCTCTTTCTCTGCCGGTTAACGATTCCGTTAATTTATTTTGTGATTCCATTTTGGAAAAACTAGCTACCACTTTTCGGGCGATGCTACTACTCATTGGGCTTCCGCCTTCAAATAATTCGTCTAAAGCACCAATAATTTTTGCAGGGCCTTCGGTTTTCAATATATAACCACTTGCTCCGGCTTCAAGACTTTGAAAAATTTTATCATCATCTTCATAAGAAGTACACATTAAAAAAAGTACTGAGGGACAAGAATTTTTCAATTTATTCACACAACTAATTCCGCTTTCCCCGGGTAAATTTATATCCATCAAAATGGCATCCACATCCAAATCGGGCAATTCTTTTAAAGCCATCTCTGCATTTTCAAAACTTCCAGCCAGTTCATATTGATCTGTAAATTGAATCATCATGCCCAATGCCTCTCGCAAATCGCGGTCATCCTCTACTATCCCAATTCGTTTTTTCATGCGGTTACAATTACTAAGCAATATTAAATATAGTAAATCTTTTTTGAAATACGTAAATGAGCGTAGAAAAAAGATCCCCTTTCGAAACCACTACACGAAAGGGGATGAACTACCAACTAAATTCCCAAAGTTATAAGTAGATGAATACTATTTAAATTTTTAAAAACAATCTTGCTGCTGTTATTTCACCTTTCATGTTAACGGGTTTGGCTTCTAAAATGATTTCATAATTCCCTTTAGGAATTTCTGAAACAGTTACATCAGTATTTGATTGAATATTTGATAAAATCGAAATAAAATCAAATGTTTCCACCGGCATTAACATGTCGCCGGGAAAAAACGGAATCGGATTTCGTTTGGTGGTTCCCACCACTTTACCATCTTTCTTTACAGTGGTAGTCAACACAAACTGTACTACTATTTTTTTATCACTATTCAACGGAATCGCATTTCCGGTAAAACTAAATTGAATCGGGTATTTATTTTCTCGAAAATCGGCATAAAGATTAACGGCTAAATTGTTTCGAGCCTGTATTTCAATTTTTGATTGTTCTTTTACCTTTATTTCACCTTGCACTAATTGAGCAAAAACGGAAAATTGAATGAAAAAGAATAACAACAAACTAATTTTTTTCATGATTTTTGGCTTAAGGCTTTTTTACGGTTTCAAAATTTTCTTCCAAGACTTTTGTGGGTCGTTTGTCATGATACACATAAGTGGCTTTGATATTTCCCAAATACGAATTGGTTTGGCGATAATGGGTGTAACTGATTTCAAAAGTTCTTTTAGCCACATTATCTGATGATTGAACGGTCATTTTGTACTTGGTTCTACCATCACCATTGAACACTTGTTGAGCGGTTTGATTGAACACATAAGTAGGTTTTACTTTATACCCCACTTTGGTGTGAATGGTCGTTTTTTCGCCCCATTTCACTTCAAAAAGGGGCATGTTGGATGTTGGATTCGTATTCCAAAATTGGAGTTGTGCATTGGCATTCCAACAAAATAAAATTGCCATTAGTATTGTTTTCATACGCTTAATTTACAGGAACAATACTGTATAAAATACCTAAATTGTATTTGGCTTTGTTGAATCTAATATACCCGGGACGTGTGGATGAATTGGCAGAATTCTTTGCTTGGGCTAACGAAACCGGATTCACTTTGGCATCTTTAAGAAAAATCACCACTTCTTGTTTTCCCACCACTTCGTCGTTAACGGGTTTATAGACTTTTATTTCATACACCACTTTGAAATAGGCACTGTCTTCCAATTCTTTCATTGTTTTGTACCCATATTTTGCGGGTTCAAATTGAAAACGAACTTTAGTATTCATCAACGATTTTACATCACCGTTACTTACTCTCATTCCACCGTTTCTGGGTACTTCAAAAACGCGACCATAATTGCCGATGTATCTGAATCCGGTAGGTTGAATTTGGTCTTCGTTGCCGGTGATTTTATTTTTTACGAACAAACGACACCAGCCAATTCCGTGAACACTTTCTGTTCCTACATTAATATTTTGATTGATGGTATGGGCCGCCAACCAATCAAATTTAAAATCATATTTTACCATTTGAGGTAAGGCTTGTGCGAAAGAAGTTGTAATAGAAAATACTACCACCATAATTGAGAATTGAATTGTTTTCATGCTTATTTATTTTG
>JANJWE010000142.1 GCA_024709705.1 Flavobacterium sp.
GTGATGGGTTTGAATGCTGCCTCGCTGGCAGACTTCGCCCGTGTCGGTAAGGATGAATCGGACCTTACAAACCGAACGCTATTTTCAGGCTCTAAAAGGCTTAGGAGCTCCGGTTCGAATGGTTATTCTTCCCAAAGAAAGTCACAGCTACACTGCCAAAGACAACATTTTACACTTATTGTGGGAGCAAGATCAATTTCTTGAAAAACACCTGAAAGGAAAATAATTCTAAATCAAACCCCGATAGTTTATCGGGGTTTATTTTTGTATTACATAGCCCTGAGTTCCGGGTTCTAAAAATGTGATATGTTCAAAATACAATACCCCAAATTCAAATTGGGCTTCAACGAGATAATATCCCCCTTTAAAATAAGATTGTATTACAGATACAGAAACTTCTCCAACCGGGGAAAAAACCAACTGATGCGGATATAAAAGCAACTCTTTATCGGTATGAAAACAACGAGAGGGTATCTTAGAAACTTCACCAAAAAGAGAAGCGGTATATACAGATAAGGGTTGGGTATAAACTTCTTGTGTTGCCCCTTTTGTTACAACTGCTCCTTCTTTCATAACCAAAACTTCATCGGCAAAAGACAAAATATCGGTGCTGTCATGCGTAGCTACTATAGTAGTTATTTGTTTTTTTTTCAAATACTGAAATAACTGACGTCGTAAGGAATTTTTACGAAACGAATCAATATGACTGAAAGGCTCGTCCAGCAACAAAACTTCAGGCTCTAAGGCCAAGACCCTAGCCAAAGCCACTCGTTGCATTTGACCCCCACTCAAAAACTTTGCTTTAACCTGAGCATAATCAGACATCTCTACCAATTCTAAAAGTTCTGCTATGCGTTGTTTTTTTTCTTCCGGAAAAAAATTAGAAAGATATTTCCCTACATTTTCAGCCACTGTAATAAAAGGCATTAAATCAAAATCTTGGGCCAAATATTTCATGTAAGGCATACCGGGAATCAAATGATATTTGGGCCCTAAAACCTGTTGGTTTTTCCAAAAAATATGCCCCTTGTCTGCATCATACAATCCATAAATCAATTTTAAGAGAGTGCTTTTACCACATCCACTTTCGCCGATTACGGCCAATAATTGTCCGGTCTCTAATTCAAAAGATAAATTTGAGAGTGTAACTTGATTGAGATATGAGAATTGAAGTTGCTGAACTTGTAACATAAGGTAAATTAAACTGCAAAACTACAAAGATTATTGCGAAGAAAAAGAGCCGTCTTCAAACGTGGAAAACAGCTCTTTTCAACCTAACCAATAAATAAACAAACTAACATGTTAACTAAGACTAGCTAACAATATATTTCTCAAAGTCTTTTGTACGGACTCTTGCTTTCAAATCGTGTAATAAATTATACAAACCAAAAAAGGTTCTGTTGATGTATAAAAAATGCTTAGAGCCTCTATTGCCATTCATTTTTCGCAATTGTGTATCTTTAGAAAACTCTTCACCCATTTGGGCAATCTTCCCAAAAAAGATTTCATCCGAAAAATCAAAGAAATCTCCGTGAAAGGGTTGGGTAAACAAACTCAACAATTGGTGAAACAATTGTGTGAAATAGGCTATTTCCTTTGGCGTGTCATCAGAACGCAATATTTCCAATTCAAATAATTTTTCATGGAATAATTTGGGATTATTAATCACTTCAGGTTGAGCCAGTTCAAAGTAGGGCTTGTAAAACTCTTCGGGAACTTGTTTAATACATCCAAAATCTATAGCTATCAAATTGGCATCAGCATCAACCAAAAAGTTTCCGGGATGCGGATCGGCATGCACTTGTCGTAACACATGCATTTGATACATATAAAAGTCCCACATCGCTTGACCCAATTTATCTCCTTTTTCAGCATCGGTATTGTGGGATGTAAATTCAGACAAATGTTCCCCTTGCATCCAATCCATAGTTAATATTCGTTTGGAGGAAAGTTCTTCATAATACTTTGGAAAACGCAAATGAGGTATAGCTGCACAAGCTTCTGCAATATACTGTCCTTGTTTTAACTCCAATTCATAATCGGTTTCCTCCAGCAATTTATGTTCAACCTCCTTGAAATATTTCTCCGAATCTTTTCCTTGGAGGTTGAACATTTTAATAGCAAAAGGTTTCACAATTGCTAAGTCTGAACTAATACTTTCCGCCACACCGGGGTATTGAATTTTCACAGCAAGATTTTTCCCATCCTTTGCAGCTTTATGCACCTGACCGATGCTGGCTGCATTAATAGAATCCGGTGTAAACGAATCGTATAGTTGTTCAGGATATTTTCCTAAATAATTTTTAAAAGTCTTACGAACTAAGGGTGCACTTAGTGGTGGTACCGAAAATTGAGCCAAAGAGAACTTTTCTACATAGGCTTTGGGCATAATATTTTTCTCCATGCTAAGCATTTGGGCAACTTTCAAGGCACTCCCTTTCAAATTTTTGAGTCCGTCGTAAATATCTTCCGCATTGCTTTCATTCAATTTATCTTTGGTCAAACTGGGATTTACCACTTTTTCACCATAATACGCAATATAATTACCCCCTACTTTCAAACCGGTTTTCACCAGTTGTCCGGCACGTTCAATTTTGTTGGTTGGTATTTTGTCTAGTGTTTTCATATGTTTTTGGGCGTGACCCAAAGGGTCGGGCTTTCCGCTGCTATCCCTCTTGCGAATGAGTGCTGTTAATTAAATTTTTCTTTCCAAACAAATTTGCCTAAATCAAAAAGACTCTCAACAGGAGTAGTATCGATAAAATCAAAAGTGGCTTTAACCGCTTTTTCAATCATTACATCCGTTTTTTCAAATCCTTTGGATGTATCGTCCAACCAAAATTTCAATATAAATAAGAACTCTACCCAAATTCCTTCAGCAAAAAAAGGTTTAATCACTTTATTCAATCGCATATCGCGTTCTGAAGTTTCGGTTTCAACTATATCTACGATAAAACTTTTGAAATGGTTTCGAAATGTTTTCATTTGATGTAAATTTTGCAAAATATTTTTAGAATCTCTCAATGCAAAACTCACATAACTTCTATTGAGATTCAGAACTTCAACAAGTGTAAAGTAAAGAGTGAGCACCTTGTCTTTCTGAGAATAGATCAAAAAATTTGCATCTGATTCTATCGTTTGTTTGGCATTTTCAAACAATTTTAACCAAATATCTTGTTTCAAAGCTTCTAAAGAGCCGTAGTAAGCATAGAAATCGGACTCATCTATTTTATTTTCTTTACAAAAAATGTAAACATTCTTTGGCTCTTCATTTTGTGACAATACCGAATCCATATAAAGCGTAATAATAGAAGTATCAGTTATAAGCTTCTTTTTTGATGCGGATTTTTTAGTTGCAGTCATACGTAATTTCTTTGACTGTAAAGATACTAATTTGTTTAACTTTTTTAAAATTATTTTAAACAAAAAAATGTTAAAAATATTTCAAAAAAAGAAAGGGTCTTCAAAATGAAGACCCAATCCTACCAAAAAACTAAATACAGAATTATTTATTCACCTCTTTTTCTGCGTCTTTGATCATATTCTGATTGGCGGTTATTGCAAATTCAACTCTTCTGTTTTTACTTCTACCCTCTACTGTAGCGTTATCAC
>JANJWE010000257.1 GCA_024709705.1 Flavobacterium sp.
GATGGAGAGAAAATAGTGAATATACCGTTAGAAACACACATGCTTTTGTTGAATACCGTTTTACAGAAAACACAAAATTGTTAGCAGAATATACCAACATGGATTACCAAATGCAACAAGCAGGGGGTTTAACCGACGAACAATTTAAAGATAATCCGAGACAATCGTTACGAGAACGAAATTGGTTTGGAACACCTTGGAATGTGTTTTCCCTGAATTTTGACACCAAAATAAATGACAATTTTACTTCAAACACAAAACTTTTTGGACTCATAGGTGAAAGAAACAGTGTAGGATTTACAGCAACTCCAAATGTAGAAGATGCTATCAACCCATCAACAAATGATTATGCGAATAGAAGAGTAGATCGCGATTTTTACGAAAATTTTGGATTGGAAAATCGAAATATTTACAAATACAAACTTGGAAAAATAAACAACAATCTTGCTTTTGGTGTCCGTTTGTATAAAGCCCATACACAAAGGGTTCAGGAGGGAAGAGGCACAACCGGTTCTGATTTTGATTTATCGATTGACGGAAGATTTGCCCGCGATATTAATTTTACAACAGAAAACGTAGCGGTATTTGCTGAAAATCAATTTAAAGTTACTGATAAATTTAGCGTTACCCCGGGGATTCGATATGAATATATTAAAAACACCGGCGAAGGAAGATTCGGAATCAGTAATGGTAATGCTATTGCGTTCCCTGACAAAACCATTTCCAGAAGCCAACCTTTGTTTGGATTAGGAATGGAATACAAATTCACCACAACAAATATTTATGCGAATATAACTCAGGCCTACAGACCTGTTCTATTCTCAGATTTAACTCCTCCGGCTGTAACCGATGTAATTGACCCCAATTTAAAAGATGCCAGTGGTTTTAATGCCGATTTAGGGTTTAGAGGAACATACAAAAACTACTTAAATTTTGATTTCAGTTTATTTTACTTGAGTTACAACAACCGAATTGGCGGAATAAGACAATTTGTAAACAATGACCCAACACAAGGAACCTTTATCTACAGAACCAACTTGGGTGAAACTGTAAACAAAGGAATCGAAGGATTTTTTAATTTAAACTTTACGAAATTATTCGAAATAGATAAACCTTATGGTAATTTAGATTTATTTGCCTCTGTAAGTTTTATCGACAGTCGCTACACCGATTTCAGAATTTTCAATACAACCGGAACAGCACCAAATGTAACCATTACGGAAACCAACTTAGATGGAAATCGTGTGGAAAATGCCCCAAGATATATTCACAATTTTGGGCTTTCTTGGAGTAATTCCAATTTCTCATCTACTCTACAATACAGAATGTCCGGCAAAATATTTACGGACGCTAATAATACAACAACTCCGTCAGCCAATGGTGTTACCGGACTTTTAGACGATTATCGTGTTTTTGATTTATCTACTGAATATAGATTTTTGAAAAATTATAACATTCGTGCCGGTATCAACAACTTACTCAACGAAGAATATGCCACAAGAAGAGCCGGTGGTTATCCCGGACCAGGTATTCTTCCCGGAGAAGGTAGAACATTTTACATTTCAATAGGAGCTAAACTTTAACAAATAAGAGGTTTTCAAATAATTGAAAACCTCTTACTTTTACATTATGGTTCAAAGTATTATCGTTTATATTTTAGTACTAATTGCTGTAATTATTCTTTTAAAACCTTTATTAATAAAGAAAAAATCGAAGAAAAATTGCGGTGGCAATGACTGTGGTTGTCATTAACTCCCCAACGCTACATCCAAACTCATCATCACTACAAATCCACCAATAAATCCAAGCGTTGCAATGTCGGTGTGTTTATCTTGTTGCGTTTCCGGAATTACTTCCTCTACCACCACAAAAATCATGGCACCGGCAGCAAAGGCTAAAGCATAAGGCAATATAGGTGTAAAAAAAGTTACCGCAACGGCTCCCAAAACACCGGCAATCGGTTCTACTAATGCAGAAGACTGTCCGTATAAAAAACTCTTTTTTCTACTCATACCCATGCGTCGTAACGGCATGGAAACGGCAATTCCTTCCGGAAAATTCTGAATCCCAATTCCAATAGCTAAAATAGTAGCTCCGGCTATTGACGCCTCGGGAATTCCGGCTGCCACCCCGCCAAATAAAACCCCAACAGCTAAACCTTCGGGAATGTTGTGTAATGTTATGGCTAAAACCAAAAGGGTTGTTTTTTGCCAAGGAGACTTTACCCCTTCGGTTTCTTTAAAATTAATATGAATGTGAGGCAATAATTTATCCAAACCAAATAAGAAAAAAGCCCCTAAAATGAAGCCAATTGCAGCCGGCATAACTTTTTCAAAACCTTCCCCTTCTGACATTTCTATGGCCGGTGCAAGTAAACTCCAATAACTGGCTGCCACCATAACTCCTCCTGTAAAACCAAGCATACCATCTAAAAAAGCACGATTCATTGTTTTAAAAAAGAAAACAACAGAAGCCCCTAAAGCCGTTAAAAACCATGTAAAAACAGTAGCGTATAAGGCTGCTAAAACCGGATTGATACTGGATAAATAAGCTACAACTGAATCAAACATATTACACTAATTTTACGTAAAGATTACTCGCAATTTTATATGATATTAAAATTTGCCTTTCATTAATTAAAATACCTAACGATTGATCAAAAGGTTCTTTACTGAGCACTTCTATTTCTGAACCCAAAGCAATTTGATACTTATCAAGATATTTTAAGAAACTGGGCGAACTGTCTTTTACACCAAGACAAATAACTTTATTTGATGGCAAAATTTCAGAGAGCAATTGTTTATCTACTTTTACCATTTGTCCATAACGATCCGGAATCGGATCTCCATGAGGGTCTTCCTTAGGAAACCCTAAATACTCATCCAATCTAT
>JANJWE010000260.1 GCA_024709705.1 Flavobacterium sp.
TAACTTTTATGAACTTAAAAACGAACTCAATTTAACAATTCAACTTATATGACTTATATGTTTAAAAATAAAACTATGAATATCAACTTCAATAAAACTCCAGACGGTTTAATCCCGGCCATCATCCAAGACAACGAAACCAAAAATGTTTTAATGTTAGGCTATATGAATCAAGAAGCTCTTGACCAAACATTGTCAACTAAAAAAGTAACATTCTTCAGTCGTACTAAAAATAGATTATGGACCAAAGGCGAGGAGAGTGGCAACTTCTTAGAACTAATAACTATCAAAGAAGATTGCGATAACGACACGTTACTCCTTCAGGTAAAACCTACCGGCCCCGTTTGTCATACAGGCACAGATACTTGTTGGCAGGAAATCAATCAAACCCGTTACGGATTTTTGTCTAATTTGGAAGAAACCATTCAACTCAGAAAAGAAAACGGTTCTGTTGAAAAAAGTTATGTAGCTTCATTATTTACAAAAGGCATCAACAAAATAGCACAAAAAGTAGGTGAAGAAGCGATTGAAGTTGTCATTGAAGCCAAAGACAACAACAACGATTTGTTCTTATCCGAATGTGCCGATTTATTGTTTCATTACCTAATTTTATTGAACGCAAAAGGTTTTGAATTGAATGATGTAGTAAAAATTCTAAAAGAAAGAGCCTAATTACTCTTAATAGCTTTCAGATCGTTCCTTACTAATCACTATTCACTAATTACGAATCACTATTCACTAATTTTCGTATATTTAGCCCTTTAAAAAGTAAAAAATATGCTTAAAAAATCTGCGGTAGCTCTAAGCTCCATCGTTTTATTTTCAACTTTATCCTGCGAACAAAAAAATATGAAAGCCCAAACGGAGACCGTTTCTGAATCCAATTCAGAACACAAAATTGTTGTTTATCAAGTTTTTACACGTTTATTCGGAAATACCAATACAACCAACAAACCTTGGGGAACTAAAGAAGAAAACGGAGTAGGTAAATTCAATGATTTTACTGACAAAGCTCTACAGGAAATTAAAGATTTGGGGGTAACTCATATTTGGTACACCGGTGTTCCGCATCACGCTTTAGTAGGGGATTATACTTCATACGGAATTTCAAATGACGACCCGGATGTGGTAAAAGGGCGTGCCGGTTCGCCTTATGCCGTAAAAGATTACTACAATGTAAATCCCGATTTGGCTGTCAACCCCGCCAAACGTTTAGAAGAGTTTGAAGCCTTGATTGAACGAACCCACAAAAACGGACTTAAAGTGGTTATTGATATCGTGCCCAATCACATCGCTCGCCGTTACGAAGGGAAAACCAATCCCAAAGGTGTAAAAGATTTTGGAGCTGATGATGATAAAACCGTAGAATATAAACGCAATAATAATTTCTATTATATTCCCAATTCTAAATTTGAAGTTCCTACCGATGCCAATTACAAACCGCTTGGAGGTGAAAAAAATGCATTAGCCGATGGAAAATTTGAAGAAGTTCCGGCAAAATGGACCGGAAACGGGTCGCGTTTAGCCAAACCGGATATCAACGATTGGTATGAAACTGTCAAAATTAATTATGGTATCAAACCCGACGGAACCAAAGATTTCCCAACATTACCCGAAGGTTACGACAAAAAAGATTACAAGGCTCATGCCGCATTTTGGAAAGGAAAAGACGTGCCGGATTCTTGGGAAAAATTCAAAGACATTACTCATTATTGGATAGATAAAGGCGTAGATGGTTTCCGCTACGATATGGCCGAAATGGTTCCTGTTGAATTCTGGAGTTATATGAATTCGTCCATCAAAATGAAAAATCCAAATGCCTTTTTGTTGGCCGAAGTATACAACCCTGCTGAATACAGAAACTACATTCATTTAGGAAAAATGGATTATTTGTATGATAAAGTGCAAATGTATGATACACTCAAAAATATTGTGCAAGGACGAGGTTTACCTAAGCATATTTCGGGTATTCAAGAAGATTTAAAAGATATTGAACACCACATGCTTCACTTTTTAGATAACCATGACGAACAACGTTTGGCGAGTCCGCAATTTGCTGGCGATCCTAAAAAAGGAATGCCCTTAATGGTGGTTTCGGCTACCATTAGTTCATCGCCAACCATGATTTATTTTGGTCAGGAAGTAGGAGAGCCCGGAGCTCTTGACGCCGGTTTCGGAAAACAATCTCGAACTTCAATCTTTGATTATGTAGGGGTTCCACATCACCAACGTTGGATGAACAACGGAAAATTTGATGGAGGTCAGTTATCTAATGACGAAAAAGATTTACGCGATTTCTACAAACGTTTGCTCAATTTTACACTAAAAAGTAAAGCTCTAATGGGCGATTTCGAACAAATTCACGATGCCAATTTAGAAGCCGGTTTGGGGTATGACTTTGGCCTATATGCTTATGTGCGTTGGAATGAAAACGAGAAATTGATAATAGTTACCAATTTCAATCAAAATACAACCGTTGATTGTCCGGTTATTCTTCCGGCTGGAGTGGTGAAAAAAATGAATCTCAAAGACGGAACTTTAACACTCAAAGACCAGCTGTATGAGAAAGTAAGTACGCCCCTCACCATTAAAAATGGTGTAGGGAAGTTTAAGGTAAAACTCAAACCCGGCGAAAGCTTTATTTTCAATATTCAATAATTCAAAAAAACAAACCCGATGATAACATCGGGTTTTTTTACACAAAAAAAAATAAAATCAATTTCAAATCCAAACCTTTTTATATATTTGAAAAATTAAACTTACAAAAGATGCAACTGAAACCCAATCACCAAAGAGCCAAAACAGCTCAACTTCTCATAGCCATGGTAGGTGTTGTTTATATCATGATGCTCATCTCTTCCTATTGGCAATACGGTTTGTTGCAAGACATGAAATCAGGAACCCTTTATTCTCAAGAGGTATTAGAAACAAACGATTTGAGAGAACAGTTTTTAGCTATTGTTTTTCTTATGCTTTACATAACTTCTGCGGTAACTTTTATCTTGTGGTTCCGTAGAGCCTATTTCAATTTACATCAAAAAATAAACCATCTCACCCACACCGAAGGTTGGGCTGCCGGAAGTTGGTTTGTTCCCTTTATAAATCTGTACCGTCCCTACCAAATCATGGCAGAACTATACAATGAAACGGCCGAATTACTAGCTAAAAGAGGATTCAAAAGAAAGGTAAAACTTGATACAACTTTTGTGGGTATTTGGTGGTTTTTATGGCTGGTAAGTAATCTTTTGGCCAATATCGTTTTCAGAATGTCCAATTCGGCTACCGATATTGATCAATTCCTAAATCTTACAGCTTTAGATATGGGTTCAGATGTTTTGGGGATTATTTTAGCTCTAATAACTATAAAAGTAATTAAAACGTATGCCAACGCCGAGTCGTTTTTAATCCAGTTAAAAGACGAGGAAGAAACGTCACCGGTATCAGAAGCAGTATGAAATTAAAATCCATTTTCAAAGAAGAATTAACTTGGCAATCTCCTCTTGATAAAGAAGGGATTATCCAAATTCTGCACAGTATCGTTACCCCAGAATCGCCCAACT
This sequence comes from Flavobacterium sp., assembly GCA_024709705.1. Classification (GTDB taxonomy): domain Bacteria; phylum Bacteroidota; class Bacteroidia; order Flavobacteriales; family Flavobacteriaceae; genus Flavobacterium. Next base: position 3,561 of record JANJWE010000260.1, read on the forward strand.
TTTTTAAAAGTAATCTTTTTGATTCTTCCTTTAAGTACAGAGGAACAATTGCATCGGATAGATTTACAATACAACGGATTATAAAGTATCAAAATTCATTTTTGCCCATCATCAAAGGCGAAATTTATCCACATAACCAAGGGAGCCTAATCAAAATGAGCATCCAACCCAATATCGGAGTTCAAATTTTCATGGCTTTATGGTTTTTGGGTGTCCTAACGGCTACGGTTGCCGCAGGATTTGCTTTTTTTACGGGTGAACACGAAGAGACAACCCAATACATCGGTTTAGCATTCCCTTTAATTATGCTTGCTTTTGGGAGTGTGTTTTATTTTTTAGGCTTTAAACTCGAGGCCAATAAAAGCAAATCAGATTTAAAGTTTTATTTTAAAGCAAAAGACAGATTGTAATAAAATTGTAGTATCTAGCCCAATTGTCCTATTGTTTCACCTTTTGAACGAACAAGGAGTTGGTGCATTTCACCAACAATCTCAAAGGGAGTGGTTGTTAAAATATTTATACCTTTTTGATTTTTTCCATACGGAGCATACTTAGCAGTAGAGCTCACAGAAAATAATCCAAGCGTTGGAACCCCGGAAGCCGATGCCAAATGCATTATCCCACTATCAGTTCCCACAAACAATTGGGTGTGTTGCAATAGAGCTGCAATTTCGTGCACAGAATCAGAGTAATAGGTTGGGCAACAAAAATCAAGTTGCGAGACTCTCTCATTGGGCAACAATTCCAAAATAGAATAATCCGGAAATGCGGTTTTGAGTTCAGCATACATTTCTTGCCACCAAGATTTGGGCAAGAGCTTTCTACCGGTTGCATAGGTAAAAAGTACTAAAGTTTTGGAAGGGTTAGATACCAAATTTTGCAAACTTGCAAACCCTTGATTTTGTTGAGATTCGCTCAAAGGCAAATGCAAATAGGGTATCGCCCGAGATTCCTGTCTAAAGCCAACGCTTTTCAAATAAGATCTCAAAAGGGCCACAGGTCTCTGCCCCAAGTGCAACGGAAGCTCTGAATCTTGAATATTTGGATCGGTTTTAGTTTCACCATACAATTTCACGGGTGCTTTAACGATTCGAGTTGCAATTCTACCCGACGAAGAATTCCCATCTACATTGAGTACCAAATCATACGATTTTCGATACAATTTAAACCAGGTTTTCAAATACAAGAAAAGAGCATCAAATGGTTTTTTGGGTAGTTGTATAAAATGTTTGACATTCGAAAATCCCGAAAAAAGTATACCGGACAAGCCGCCGCGAGTAAGCAGTGTAATCTCACAGGTTGGAAACAAGTGTTCCAACTCTTGAAGCAAGGGGGTAAGTAAAAGTTGATTACCCAATCGATGATTAGGCCGCACTACAAGAACATGCAAAACCTCTTTTTGAGGTAAAGGGCGTTCCTGAGACTTCATTAAAAATAAAGTCAATGCCCGGGTACATTTTCTTCGGTAAGCATTAACTTTTGTTAGAAACGACATAAAAATTTTTCATAAAAAACAAGCAAATTGAATTTTACCCTACTTTAACAAAGGGTAAATTTATGTAAATTTACAGAAGTTTGATTCTAATAAAGATTAAGATTGTCTTAATAATGACAACTTAAGCTGAAAAAGCTGGGATTGAGTTAGACTTTTTAAATGCATATGGATTCTGTTTTTTAATAATCCATAAGAAAAATCAGAATTTTTAAATTTTTAAATCGATTTTTGAAGCAACAAATTAAACAAAAAATGATTTCGGATGTCCTATACTAAATAATACAACCTAATGAAATACATCTTCTTAATTTTTGGACTGTTTCTTTCATGTCAAAGTGACGAAAATCCCCAAAGTTCCAATATAGTAGTACGTGAAGTACGAAACATTACATACAACGCTGTATCCGTTGATTTGGTTATAGAAAAACCCAATCAAACTGCTGCCGATGTACTTTTGGTATACCACGGAACCGTGATGTTTGATAACCAAATTCTCCAAGCGGCTCATAACACACTCACCAACTTCAAAAACACCCTCAATCGAAAAGATATGATGATTATTAGCGT
>JANJWE010000274.1 GCA_024709705.1 Flavobacterium sp.
TACGGTAGAAGATATTATTGAAGAATTGTTTGGTGAAATTGAAGATGAACACGACTCTGATGAAACTTTAATCGAAGAACAAATAAAAGAAAATCTATACCGCTTTTCTACCCGTTTGGATGTGGAATATTTAAACGAAACCTACAAGTTAAACATACCGGAAGAAGATTCTTATTCTACTTTAGGTGGATTTATTATGAATCATACCAAAGAGATTCCGCAAAAAGGCGATTATATTGAAGTTGGAAATTTTCATTTTGAAGTCGAAGAAGCAACAAGCAACAAAATCGAGTTGGTTACCTTAAAAATCTCAGAATAAATTTATTTTTAAATATAAAATTTCAACAGATTTTAGCAACAAACTGGAGTTTCTTTTTAAACCATTACCCACAACTTTAAATCTTTTGTGAAAAATTAAAATTAAATGAAATTCTTTATAATTATTTCATAGATAATTGTATTTTCGCAAACTGAAATAAAATTAAACATATTAAAAAATGGCGATTTTAGGTAAAATTAGACAACGTTCTTTTATACTCATTGTAATTATTGCTTTAGCATTATTCTCTTTCGTACTGGCAGATGTAATTCAAAGTGGCGGTTTTAGCCAATCTTCAACAAATGTGGGTAGTGTGAATGGAGAAGATATTGCTTTTGAAAATTTTAGAATAAAAGTAGCTAATACAGAAAAAAGCGGTCAAGGAATGTCTACAACTCAAGCCGTAAACAGAGTTTGGGAACAAGAGATTAATGTAGCATTATTGTCGGAAGAGCTTGAAAAATTAGGAATCAGAATCAGTGAGAAGCATTTGATTGAAACCCTTAAAGCCGACCAGAATTTTGGTCAAAATCCAAGTTTTCAAAACGAATTAGGGCAGTTTGATATCAACAAATATAGACAATACATCAAATCCAGCAAAAGTCCTGAAGAAATTCAGTATTATGAGTCTATAGAAGAGAATGCCAATATCAATGCAAAATATCAAATTTATGGAGCTTTGGTAAAATCAGGTTATTTTACAACTCAAAATGATGCCAAATTCAAATACAACATGGAAAATAACAAAGTTACTTTCGACTTTGTTGCTGTTCCTTATTCTTCTGTAAAAGACAGTGAAGTATCAGTTTCTGATAAAGAATTGTTGGATTACATGAAAAAGTATCCTAAAAAATACAAAGCGGATGAAACACGTGAGATTGAATATGTTATTATTGAGGATAAAGCTTCTGAAGCTGACAAAATTGAAATCAAAAATAAGTTGACTTCTTTCTTGTCTCCTCGTGTAGTTTACAATGCGGCTACAGCCAAAAATGATACTTTACCTAGTTTTGCAGCAACTTCAAATACTATTGAATTTGTAAATGCAAATTCTGATTTTCCGTATGATTCTACCTATTTAGCCAAGTCTGACTTACCGGCAGAATTTGCAGAAACTTTATTTAACTTACCGGAAGGTCAAGTGTATGGTCCTTATGTTTATGGAGATTATTATGCCCTAAGCAAATCAATGGGAAGAAAAGCAGGAGCTAAAGCTAGAGCGAGTCACATTTTGATTAGTTTTACGGGGTCTAGAGCACAACCTAAAGAAGATCGTACCAAAGAAGAAGCAAAAGTTAAAGCGGAAGGTATTTTAGCCCAAATCAATGCCAATCCGGATTCGTTTACATCTTTAGCACTAACTACTTCTGAAGATCAAGGGTCTGCTCAAAGAGGAGGTGATTTAGATTTCTTTGGACCAGGTCAAATGGTTCCGGCTTTTAATGACTTTGTATTCAATAACGGAGTTGGTAAAGTTGGTTTAGTTGAAACAGAGTTTGGATACCACATTATTAAAGTTACCGACAAGCAAGATGCGGTTCGTTTAGCTACAATTGCTCAAAAAATACAAGCTTCAGAAAAAACAGCAGAAGGAGCATATGCTAATGCAGTGAAATTTGAAATGGCTGCCACTGAGAAATCTTTTGAGGCTGCCGCCAAAGAACAAAAATTAACAATCGAACCTTCATTACGTGTTAAAATTTTAGACGAAATGTTAGGTCAAGCGGGTCCACAAAGACAAGTTATTCGTTGGGCTTTTGAAAAAGATACCGATGTAAACGATGTGAAGCGTTTTGAAATACCAAAAGTGGGTCACTTGGTTGCCCGTTTGAAAAAAGTAAACGAAGAAGGTTTCTTGGCTATAGAAGAAGCGCGTTTACAAGTTGAACCTATTTTGAAAAACAAAAAGAAAGCAGAGAAGATTATAGCTAAGATGAAAGGAACTTCATTAGATGCCATTGCTAAATCGAATGCTGTTCAAGTTCAAAATGCCCCTGATGTAACCTTGGAAACGCCAGTAGTAGCCTCTGCCGGTTTTGAACCTAAAGTAGTTGGAGTTGCTTTTGCAACGCCTGTGAACAAATTGTCTGCTCCTATTGAAGGTAACGGAAGTGTTTTTGTTATTAAAACAACAAACCGTACAGATGCATTACCTACAATGAATTATGGAAATCAAGTAAATGCATTAAACAGTCAAAATGCTTCTGCTTTGGGTAGAGTGTTTCCTGCTTTGAAAGAAAAAGCTAAAATTAAAGATAATAGATTCCAGTTTAACTACTAAGAATTTAATTTCAGTATAAAAAAAAATCCCGGATATCCGGGATTTTTTATTTTATAATCATTTTGTCAAATGGAATTACAGTTTGAAATCCTCTTTCGTAAAAATAACCTGTAGGATTCTCTTTAGAAACGGCCAAGATAAAATCGCCGCCCCATGCACCCAGACTCTTTAATGTGCCTTTAAAATCATCAAACAAAGCTTCTTTAATGGTGCTGGTTTCTAATACATCACTTAAGAGACTTTCATGTTTTTCCAAGGCATAAACAAACGCCCGTAAATCTGGATTTGACAAAAGAGATAACGTGATTTTATTGATTTGTTCAATCGTTTTACCCATCTCATTTTGTTTATTCATATAATTTGCAATAGCAGTTTTGCTGCTTTGTTTTCGATTGAGATAAACAAAATACAAATGATTGCTGAACTCCGGTGCAAATGATACTTTCTTAAAATGAGGTTTGTTGTCTATCAACTGATAGGTAATAGGGGTGTTTTTCTGAGCACAGGCAATATCATAACCACTACCGCCAAAACTGCGTTGTAACAGTTCAAAGGCATCAATATTCAACCATTGACCAATATTGTTGATAAGGGTTGATGATGTTCCCAATCCCCAATTTTTAGGAAACGTAAGTTGGGTTTCAATTTTAAATCCGGTTGCATTCAAAAGAAAATCCGGTTGCATTTGAAAGGCTTCATGCAAAATTTCCAATAACGTATTTCGAACGGAATTTTCTGCATCAAACGGTTTATGTATGACTTCGTCAAAAATAAATTCATCTTTAAACCAAACACTCCCATCTTGATCAATACTTTTCCATTGTATTTTTTTAGATGTATTGGGCTCTACAATTAAATTTTGACCAAATTTAGTTGGTAAAGCCAAGGCTAATGCTCCATCGAGCACCACATATTCTCCGGTAAGGAGTAATTTTCCGTTGCTGTAAAAAGTTTGTTTCAAAGTAAATTATTTTCCGTGAGTAATTTTAATTATTTCAGAATTACGATCATCAAGTATTATTAAAAAAGTTCCCCCTTTATAGCCAATCGGTAAAGTGCCAAAAATTACCCTATAATTATTTATGTGATAAATATTGTATGGTTTTTGTTCTAAGATATTAGCTTTTTTATAAATACTGAACAATATGGTTTCAGCAATAGTTATTGCAGATAAAGAATCATTGATAATTGTTGTTTTTTGATTTATTACATTGTGACCAGACTTGCTTGATAAAGCAAGTTCAAGCTGTTTCTCTGCAAAAGTTAGGCTCTCGTTACTATCATGTGTTGAACTTTGTGAAAATGCAATTTGAAAAGTAAACACTAAAGTGAGTAGTATAAAATTTATACTTGAATGGATTTTCAATTTAGGATTTACTTGATTATTTAATTCAATGTTCATTACACTAGTATGATATTAAATAGAAGCTTTTTGAATATATTATTCAATATTCTATTTTCTGATTTCCTCCAAAAATCCGGCCACCGAAGCATGTGAAATCGTATTGTCTTTAAAATATTCGGTTACTTTGATTCGCTCCTCCGGGGTTGCTTGGTATTGATTTAAAATGTTATTTAAGTGCATTTTCATGTGTCCTTCTTGAATACCTTTGGTGGTCAACGATCGCAAGGCAGCAAAATTTTGTGCCAAACCAACGGCAGCTACAATTTGCATCAATTCTGGAGCCGATGGTTTTTCTAAAATGGCTAAATTCAATTTTACTAATGGGTGTAACGAAGTTAATCCGCCTACGGTACCTAATGCTAAGGGGATTTCTAACCAAAATTTAAAAATGCCATTTTCAATTGTAGCATGGGATAGACTACGGTATTTTCCATCGCGGGAGGCATAAGCATGGGCTCCGGCTTCCACGGCTCTAAAATCGTTTCCGGTGGCTAATACTACAGCATCTATTCCGTTCATTATACCTTTGTTATGCGTTACGGCACGATAAGGTTCTATTTGTGCAATTTGGACAGCTCTTACAAACTTTTCGGCAAATTCTTTGGGATTTTCGATGTGTTTTTCAGCTAATTCGTAAATCGAACAAGAAACTTCTGCACGAACAATGCAATTCGTTACATAATTAGACAAAATACTCATCACTACTTCTATGTTTTTTTCTTCTTCCGTAAAAGATTCAAAAATTTGAGCTTCGTGTTTCAAGGTTTTGGCAAATTGCTCCAAACACGAATTGATGAAATTGGCACCCATGCTGTCTTTGGTTTCAAATGTTGCATGGAGTTGATAGTAATTTTCTAATTCTGCGGTTTTATCATGCAAAACAATGTCTGAAATACCACCACCCCGTTTTTGCATGTTGGCTGTAATGCTATTGGTTTCATCATAAAACTTAGACTTTGTTTGGTTGAAAAAAGCAATTAACTTTGATTTTTCACCCTTGTATATAAAATGAACTTGTCCGATTTTTTCGGTGTTCAGAACAGTAGTTTTAAATCCGCCACGTTTCGACCAAAATTTTGCCGATTTAGCCGCAGCAGCCACCACTGAACTTTCTTCAATTACCATAGGTACGGTATAATTTTTTCCGTTGATGTTGAAATTGGGTGCAATTCCTAACGGCAAATAAAAGTTGGAAATGGTATTTTCGATGAATTCATCGTGTAATTGTTGCAGTTTTTCATCCGTATTCCAATAGTTTTTAAGTAGGGCAATAGCTTCATCAGGTTGCGAAAAATACTGTTGTGCAATCCATTCAATTTTTTCAGTTTTGGATAATTTGGAAAATCCGGAAATCTCGTGGTTCATGTTTACTACAAATTGAGATGCAAAGATAAGGAAGAAAAAGTATCGATACCTTTTTCGGAAAATTATAAATTGACTGAAGTTTGTTTTTCCTCTAAAACCAAAATTGCTATTTAACAGAAAAAAACACGATTTATTCCGAATTTTTCACTAAAATTGAATCTTTTTTTAATGCATCTAAAATGAATCAATTGTCAAAACTCGTTTGCTTCTTACTTCTTGTATCGGCTACCGCCATTGCACAACAAAAAATAACATTAGAAGACATCTGGTCCTCAGGAACTTTCAGAACAAAAGGGATGGATGCTCTTCAGGCTCTCAAAAACACCAATCAATACACGGTTTTAAATTTTGACAGAGCTTCACGAACTTTTCAAATCGATTTGTACGATTTTGCAACCCTAAAAAAGGTTAGTACTCTTATTGATACTCAAAATCATCCCGAATTGTCATCAATTGATAGTTATACTTTCAATATTTCAGAAACACAATTATTAATTGCTTTAAATTCAGAACCCATTTACCGTCATTCTGCAGTTTCTGATTATTATTTGTATGATTTAGCCAGTAAGAAATTGCAAAAAATTGCCGATTACAAAATTCAAGAACCCATATTTTCACCCGACGGAAAAAAAATAGCTTACGGTTATCAAAATAACTTGTATGTTTTAGACCTCACGACGTCACAGCACACTCAAATTACAACTGACGGCAAGAAAAATCATATCATCAACGGAATTACCGATTGGGTTTATGAAGAAGAGTTTGGATTTGTTCGGGCTTTTGATTGGAATAGCACCGGTACGCATTTGGCTTACATTAAGTTTGATGAGACCAATGTTCCTGAGTTTTCAATGGATGTATATGGCAAAGAATTGTATCCTTCTCAAGAAGTTTTTAAATATCCTAAAGCGGGTGAAAAAAATGCGGATATTACTTTGCATGTGTATGAAGTAGCTACCCAAGCTATACAAAACATCAATTTAAAGTCATACAACGATTTTTATATTGCCCGTCTAAAATGGACCAATGACGCTAATGCATTAAGTATCCAAGTGTTAAACCGTCATCAAAATAATTTGGATTTACTTTTTGTAGATGC
>JANJWE010000283.1 GCA_024709705.1 Flavobacterium sp.
GGTATATTTTTTACCTTTTGGTAATACCTCTTCCCCTAAGTCATTCATCACACCTTGAGAAGTTTTGCCGTTAACAATGGTAAACAATTTGTCAACTAATTTGTCTTTCAATTCATTGAACTTCACTTCAAATTCCATTTCAAGAGAAGCCAAATCATCTTTATCTTTTGTTCGCTTACGCTTATCTTTTACGGCTCTTGCAAATAATTTTTTATCTAAGACAACACCATGTAATGACGGAGAAGCTTTTAAAGAAGCATCTTTTACATCACCGGCTTTGTCACCGAAAATCGCACGTAATAATTTTTCCTCCGGAGTTGGATCGGATTCTCCTTTTGGAGTAATCTTTCCGATAAGAATATCGCCGGGTTTTACTTCAGCACCAATTCTAATCATTCCGTTTTCATCCAAATCTTTGGTAGCTTCTTCAGAAACGTTTGGAATGTCATTGGTTAACTCTTCGTTACCCAATTTGGTATCTCGAACTTCCAATGAATAATCATCAATGTGGATTGATGTGAAAATATCATCACGAACTACCTTTTCAGATATTACAATCGCATCCTCGAAGTTGTAACCCTTCCAAGGCATGAATGCAACTTTAAGGTTTCTACCGATAGCTAATTCACCGTTTTGAGTAGCATATCCTTCACAAAGTACTTGACCTTTGGTAACTCTATCCCCTTTTCTTACAATAGGTTTTAGGTTGATACAGGTACTTTGATTCGTTTTTTGGAATTTAATCAATTGGTAGGTTTTGTCATCAGAATCAAAACTCACCATTCTTTCTGCATCAGTACGATCGTACTTGATGGTGATTTTTTCAGAATCAACATACTCCACTACTCCATTTCCTTCAGCATTTATTAACACTCTGGAATCAGAAGCAACTTGTCTTTCTAAACCGGTTCCTACAATGGGTGATTCAGGTCGTAATAATGGTACGGCCTGACGCATCATGTTTGATCCCATCAAAGCACGGTTCGCATCATCATGTTCTAAGAACGGAATCAATGAAGCGGAAATAGAGGCAATTTGGTTTGGTGCAACGTCGGTGTAATGAACCACATTTGGTTCTACTACCGGGAAGTCACCTTCTTCACGGGCAATTACTTTATCGGCAGTAATTTTTCCGCTATTGTCCATTTCAATGTTTGCCTGAGCAATCATTTTTCCTTCTTCTTCTTCTGCACTTAAATAGATAGGTTCAGAAGTCAAATCTACAACTCCATTGGTTACTTTACGATAAGGTGTTTCAATGAATCCCATACCGTTAACCTTGGCATATACCCCTAAAGAGGAGATCAAACCAATGTTTGGACCCTCAGGAGTTTCAATCGGACATAAACGACCGTAATGTGTATAGTGAACGTCACGCACCTCAAATCCGGCTCTTTCTCTCGAAAGACCTCCTGGTCCTAGTGCAGACAATCTTCTTTTGTGTGTAATCTCAGCCAATGGATTGGTTTGATCCATAAATTGAGATAATTGGTTGGTACCAAAGAAAGAGTTGATAACCGATGATAATGTTTTGGCATTAATCAAATCGATAGGCGTAAATACCTCATTATCTCTCACGTTCATTCTTTCGCGGATGGTTCTGGCCATACGAGCCAAACCTACACCAAATTGTGCAGAAAGTTGTTCACCAACTGTTCTAACACGACGGTTTGAAAGGTGATCAATATCATCAATCTCAGCTTTAGAGTTGATTAATTCGATCAAATATTTAACAATAGTTATGATATCCTCTTTGGTCAATACTTGTTTTTCCATTGGGATATCCAAACCTAGTTTTTTGTTCATTCTGTAACGACCTACTTCACCTAAATTGTAACGTTGATCTGAGAAGAACAATTTATCTATGATACCACGAGCGGTTTCCTCATCAGGCGGTTCTGCATTACGCAACTGACGGTAAATATGCTCAACGGCTTCTTTTTCTGAGTTGGTTGGATCTTTTTGTAACGTATTGTGGATAATCGCATAATCGGCTTGGTTATTATCCTCTTTGTGTAACAAAATAGATTTCACATTAGAATCGATGATTTCCTCAACATTATCTTTATCGATAATAGTATCACGATCTAAGATGATTTCGTTTCTTTCAATAGAAACTACTTCACCTGTATCTTCATCTACGAAATCTTCATGCCATGTATTCAAAACACGGGCTGCTAATTTACGTCCGATGTATTTTTTTAGTCCTGTTTTAGATACTTTAATTTCTTCGGCAAGGTCAAAGATTTCAAGAATATCTTTATCTCTTTCAAAACCGATTGCACGGAATAAAGTAGTTACAGGTAATTTTTTCTTTCTATCAATGTACGCATACATTACGTTATTGATATCGGTAGCAAATTCTATCCATGAACCTTTAAAAGGAATAACACGGGCAGAATAAAGTTTAGTTCCATTGGCGTGGAAAGATTGGCCAAAGAAAACTCCCGGAGAACGATGCAATTGAGAAACGACCACTCGCTCTGCTCCATTGATTACAAATGTACCACTTGGAGTCATGTAGGGAATAGTTCCTAAATAAACATCTTGTACAATAGTTTCAAAATCTTCGTGTTCCGGATCGGTACAATACAATTTCAATCTCGCTTTAAGAGGCACACTGTAAGTTAAACCTCTTTCTATACATTCTTGTATAGAGTATCTTGGCGGATCTACGAAATAGTCTAAAAATTCGAGTACAAAGTTGTTTCTTGTATCGGTGATTGGAAAATTTTCCATGAAGGTGTTGTATAGACCTTCGTTGCCTCTTTCGTCTGACTTCGTCTCTAATTGGAAGAAATCTTTAAAAGACTTAACCTGAATATCCAAAAAGTCTGGATATTGGGGTATATTCTTAGTTGAGGCAAAATTCAATCTTTCAGTCTGATTTGTTATCATCAATGGACAAAATTTTGATTAAAAAAAAGTAATTTGTTGTGTGAATACACTGTTTAATGAATACTTTCTTTATTAAAATCGATACATCTCTTTAGCGGTTGGGTTATACAAACACGGATGCTAATTTCTTCGTAGCGATGATAAATTTTTTTCGTATATTAAACTAATATGATAATAAAACTGGATATAATTTTATTATACGAAAAATGGTTTAGGTCTTTGAGGGTTAACTCAAGACCTAAACCTAGTTCTTAAAACTTAAGTTAGCTTATTTAAGCTCAACTACAGCTCCAGCCTCTTCTAAAGATTTTTTAAGACCTTCAGCCTCGTCTTTAGAAACTGCTTCTTTAACATTTGCAGGAGCAGCATCAACTAAATCTTTAGCTTCTTTAAGACCTAAACCAGTTAATTCTTTAACTGCTTTTACTACTGCTAATTTAGAAGCACCAGCGTCTTTCAATACTACTGTGAATTCAGTTTGCTCTTCAGCAGCAGCTACATCACCACCACCAACAGCTGGACCAGCTACTACAGCAGCAGCTGCAGGCTCAATACCATACTCATCTTTTAAAATTGTTGCTAATTCGTTAACTTCTTTAACTGTTAAGTTAACTAATTGTTCTGCGAATTGTTTCAAATCTGCCATTTTTTCTATCGATTTAAATAGTTTGTAAAATATAATTTATTAAGTGCGTTCTCGCTTTGTTCTTATCTTTCAGATAAGGTTTTAACAATACCTGCAATTTTTCCTCCACCTGATTTAAGTGCAGAAACCACATTTTTAGCAGGCGATTGTAAAATTCCGATGATTTCTCCAATAACCTCTTCTTTTGATTTAAGAGCTACAAGTGCATCCAATTGGTTATCACCAATAAATACTGCTTGATGAATGTAAGCTCCTTTTAAGATTGGTTTATCAGATTTTTTACGAAACTCTTTAATAATCTTTGCAGGAGCATTTCCGTTCTCTGCAATCAATATTGAAGTATTTCCTTTTAATATTGAAGGTAAATCTCCATAATCATTTTCTGAAGCTTGCATAGCTTTCTCCAACAAAGTGTTTTTAACCACATTCAATTGAATACCCGCTTTAAAGCAAGCTCTTCTTAGATTAGAAGTTGTTTCAGCATTAAGGTTTGAGATATCTGCAATGTAGACAACATTACTATTAGCCAACTGTGCAGTTAAATCTTCAATAACTCTTGATTTTTCTTCTCTAGTCATAATTTTACTATTTAACTACCAATTAAACTGCTTTAGGGTCTAAAGCGATTGCAGGACTCATTGTACTAGATAAGTGAATAGACTTGATATAAGTACCTTTTGCAGCCGTTGGTTTTAATTTGATTAATGTTTGAATAATTTCGTGAGCGTTGTCAACGATTTTGTCAGCTTCAAAAGAGATTCTTCCGATACCAGCATGAACGATTCCAGTTTTATCAACTTTAAAATCAATTTTACCGGCTTTAACCTCTTGAACAGCCTTAGCTACATCCATTGTAACTGTACCTGTTTTAGGGTTTGGCATCAAACCTCTAGGACCTAAAACGCGACCTAATGGACCTAATTTACCCATAACAGCAGGCATAGTGATGATTACATCAACATCTGTCCAACCGTCTTTTATCTTTTGTAAATAATCATCTAAACCTACATGGTCTGCACCAGCAGCTTTAGCTTCAGCTTCTTTATCAGGAGTAACCAATGCTAGAACTCTAACATCTTTACCTGTACCATGAGGTAATGTTACTACACCTCTTACCATTTGATTTGCTTTACGAGGGTCAACACCCAAACGTACAGCAATGTCTACAGATTCGTCAAATTTTGCAGAAGCAACATTCTTTAATAATGCAGAAGCATCTTTTAAGGAATACAACTTATGTTTTTCGATTTTAGCTGCAGCTTCTTTTTGCTTTTTTGTCAATTTTGCCATGTCTTTTCTTTAATTTAAAAAGGAGCAGCTCCTGTTACTGTTATACCCATAGAACGAGCCGTACCGGCTATCATGCTCATAGCAGACTCAATAGTAAATGCATTTAAATCTACCATTTTGTCTTCGGCAATTGTTCTAATTTGATCCCAAGTAACGCTAGCTACTTTTTTACGATTAGGTTGACCTGAACCTGACTTAAGCTTTGTTGCATCCAATAACTGGATTGCAGCGGGTGGAGTTTTTACAACAAAATCAAATGATTTGTCTTTGTATACCGTAATTTGTACGGGTAAAACTTTGCCGGGTTTATCTTGAGTTCTGGCATTAAATTGCTTACAAAACTCCATGATGTTAACTCCAGCAGCTCCCAAAGCAGGTCCAACCGGTGGCGAAGGATTCGCGGCACCTCCCTTAACTTGTAGTTTAACTACTTTACTAACTTCTTTAGCCATTGTGTTTTAAAAAATTTAGCACATCTCAATTGGAAGCAAGATGCGGTTTATAATAATGTAACAAATTATACTTTTTCAACTTGCATAAAACCTAACTCTAACGGTGTTTTTCTTCCGAAAATTTTAACCATTACTTCTAGTTTACGCTTTTCTTCATTAATTTTTTCAACAGTTCCATTGAATCCATTGAAAGGTCCATCAATAACTTTGATAGTTTCTCCTAATGTAAAAGGAATATTCTGGGTGTCTGTTGTTACAGCTAATTCATCTACTTTCCCCAACATTCTGTTCACCTCTGATAATCTTAATGGCACAGGGTCTCCACCTTTAACCTCACCTAGAAAACCAATTACACCCGTGATTGATTTAATAATATGTGGGATTTCACCTGTTAGATTTGCCTCAATCATCACATAACCCGGAAAATAGACTTTATCTTTAGCAATTTTCTTACCATCTCTTACTTGAACCACTTTCTCTGTTGGCACAAGTACCTGAGCAATGTAATCTGATAAATTCAGGCGATTGATTTCATTTTCAATGTAAGACTTCACCTTATTTTCTTGACCACTTACGGCTCTAACAACATACCATTTCTTTAAACTACTATCAGCCATAACAGAGATTAACCTTTTATCAAATTAAAAAATCCAGATATAACTTTTCTGAAAACTTCATCTGTTCCCCAAGTTGCTAAAGAAAAAACTATAGTAAATACTGCAACTATAATAGTGTAACGCTGTACTTCTGACCAAGGCAACCAAGTTACATTAGACTTTAGTTCTTCGAAAGCTTCTGTTATGTAATTAACAACTTTTGTCATTATTATTCGTTTTTGCACGGATGGAGAGATTCGAACTCCCATCAACGGTTTTGGAGACCGCTATTCTACCCTTGAACTACACCCGTTTGTTAAAAGCCAGCAGAATTCGAGTGAATTCTAGCTGGCCTTAAATATTTACCTAAATTAGTCTAGAATTTCAGTAACCTGACCAGCACCTACAGTTCTACCTCCTTCACGGATTGCAAAACGCAAACCAATGTTAAGAGCGATAGGGCTTAACAAATCTACATTGATAGTTAAGTTATCTCCTGGCATTACCATTTCAACTCCAGCTGGTAAAGAAATTGTACCAGTTACGTCAGTTGTTCTTACATAGAACTGTGGACGGTAGTTGTTGTGGAATGGAGTGTGACGACCACCTTCTTCTTTTTTCAAGATATAAACCTCAGCTTTGAATTTAGCGTGTGGTTTTACTGAACCTGGCTTACAAATAACCATACCTCTACGGATATCAGCTTTGTCAATACCTCTCAATAAAAGACCTACGTTATCTCCAGCCTCACCTCTGTCAAGGATTTTACGGAACATCTCAACCCCTGTAATAGTAGAAGTCAATTTGTCTGCACCCATACCGATGATTTCAACTGGGTCTCCAGTATTAGCAACACCAGTTTCGATACGACCTGTAGCAACAGTTCCACGACCTGTAATTGTAAATACGTCTTCAACAGGCATCAAGAATGGTTTTGCATTGT
>JANJWE010000095.1 GCA_024709705.1 Flavobacterium sp.
GTTTTTTCCCCTTATCCTATTGTTTTCTCTCTTTTTACTTTTTAATAAAGCAAAATCTAGTAACCCAATTCAAATTATCATACTTATTATCTATATATCATAGTAGGTGATGCCGGGGAGGGATTCTTCCTTTCTTGGCACTAATCCCCTAGCCCCGATTGAAATGAAAAGCCTTGTGCAGGTGGGTTGTATTTTTTCTTGGCTTAAAAAAGCGACCAAAGGAAGCTCTTTTTATGACTTTGAAAAAAACAACAAAACCAACAAGCTTGTAGTGAAAAGCAGGAAAAGCTTCTGAATCTATTTGAAACGGATGGATTTTACTTCACTTTAACAGTCCATTCGAATTCCATAACTGAAACTTGCTGTCCAGTTTCGTCAATACCAATTGATGTCATCCAAAAAGTTTGACCTTGTCCGGTTTCAATGGTCTGTTTAATGGCATTTTCAACACGCTCACCGTCATGGCAACTGAAAACGATTCTGCCTTTTGCCTTTTTTGTAAATTCGCTTTTATTTCTTGCCACCAACATAGAAATGTTTTTCCCACTTTTTTGAATTTGGAGCATTACCAATGCTCCTGTTGATAATTCGGCAGCCATAGCTTGCACAGCAAAATACATAGACTTGAATGGATTTTGATTAATCCAGCGGTGTTTAACGGATACAAAACAATGGGAATAATCTATTGACTTCACCCTTACTCCACACAAAAATGCAGAGGGAAGATTAAAAATTAAAAAGGTATTTAATTTGGAGGGGGAAATTTTCATGATTTCATTTTTTTGTAAATATACAGATTGCCAGTCATCTTAAATTGTTAATTATTTGTTAAATATTAGTACTATGCGTAACATAATACTGTTTTTTAGACATATATTTGCATAAGATAATAATATATAAAACATCATGTTAAGATCAGAAGAAAAAACAACCGCTACTTTGATGCATTTAAGTGCACTCACTAAATATCTGTTTCCGCTAGCCGGAATAATAGTTCCTTTATTAATATGGCAATCTAAAAAGAATGAATCTGAATTTGTAAATGAAAACGGTAAAAAAGTTTTAAACTTCCAATTGAGTTTACTATTATATACACTAATAGCATTATTAATCATATCCTTTTTTTCAATGAGCACAATAATTGAATATATTAAAATTGAATTGGAAGGTGGAAAAGTAGTCCCGGTAGAACTATTTAGCATTTTTATGGTTGCCCTTGTAACATTTGGTTTAGCCACTTTAGGTGAATTTATTTTGATTATTCACGGCACGCTAAAGGCAAATGAAGGTAATAGTTATACATATCCGTTAAGCATCTCATTTTTGAAATAAATAATCATCAATCATCAATCAAAAAACGAATAGTAATTAAAAAAAACAACCCATGAATTATGAATATTGAAAACACAAAAGCACAAATGCGAAAAGGTGTTTTAGAATTTTGTATATTGTCTGTACTTAAAGAAAAAGAGGCCTATACATCTGAAATATTAGACACCTTAAAAAATGCCAAACTAGTTGTAGTTGAAGGAACAGTATATCCTTTGTTGACAAGGTTAAAAAACGACGGCTTATTAAACTATAGATGGGAAGAATCTACATCAGGCCCCCCTAGAAAATACTATGGTTTAACTGAAATAGGGAAGCAATTTTTAACAGAATTAAACAGTACTTGGAGTGAATTATCTAATGCTGTCAACACCATAACCAATCAAAAATAAAGATCATGAACAAAACAGTAAATATTAATCTAGGAGGCTTATTTTTCCATATAGATGAGGATGCATTTCAGAAACTTAATCGGTATTTTGATGCAATCAAACGTTCGTTATCCAACTCTAATGGCCAAGATGAAATCATGAAAGACATTGAAATGAGAATTTCAGAGTTATTCAGTGAAAATCAAAAATCTGACAAGCACGTTATTAGTTTGAAAGATGTAGATGCTATGATAGCCGTAATGGGTCAACCTGAAGATTACAGAATTGAGGAAGAAGATACAGGTAACCCAACTCAAAATCAAACCGGTTACATAAACGCAAAAACTTCAAAAAAACTCTATCGGGATATCGATAAAAACATATTGGGAGGTGTAGCTGCCGGTTTTGGTCACTACATAGGTATAGATGCCTTGTGGATACGTTTAATTTTGATTTTAATTGTAATTGCGGGAGTTGGATTTCCTATTTTCTTATACATTTTACTTTGGGTTTTAATACCTAAAGCTCTTACTACAACAGAAAAATTGGAAATGACAGGAGAGCCCGTCACTCTCTCTAACATTGAAAAAAAAGTTCGAGAAGAATATGAAAACAATCCGGATTCTAAAGAAGGAACTGATAATCAAAAAAATACAAATTCTCTAAAATCAGGTGCTGAGCGAATTGGTACAAGTATAGGAGAAGTATTTATGACTCTATTTGGCATTTTTGCCAAATTCATTGGAGCTTTAATCATCACTTTTTCAATACTGGTTTTAGGTTCTTTACTTATTGGTAGTTTTACTTTTGGAACCACCACATTTGTAGAAATGCCTTGGCAAGCGTATTACGATGCTGTTATAGTGAGTGAGTTTCCAATTGGATTGGTAATAGTACTTAGTTTTTTTGCAATTGGCATTCCCTTTTTCTTCCTGTTAATTTTAGGATTAAAATTGATAATAACCAATATGAGATCTATAGGAAACATTGCAAAATATACACTTTTGGCTGTGTGGATAATTTCGGTTGGAATACTTATTTCATTTGGAATAAAGCAAGCCACAGAAGTAGCCTATAGCGGTAAAGCATCCAATAAAGAAAACTTGAATTTGATACCAAGTGATACTTTAATGATTTCATTTAAGTACAATGACTTTTACGCTAAAGATCTTTACCATTACAACGATTTTGAAGTTACACAAGATGAAAATGAAAATACCGTAATTTACTCAAATGATGTTCGAATTGAAATCAAATACACCGAAGAGCCCCAAGCTTCTATTCAAATAGAGAGAAAAGCAGAGGGAAAATCAATGAAAGAAGCCAAAAAACGAGCTGAAAAAATAAATTACAACTACACTATTGAAGGTAATAAATTGATTTTTGACAACTATTTTGTAACCGATTTAAAAAATAAATTCAGAAATCAAGAAGTAGATATTTACTTGTATTTACCCAAAGGGACTTATTTTAAAACCGACTCTAGTTTAAGAGAATTTGATCGAAGTGATAACTCATTTTTTAATTTACATTTTAGCTCTGACCAATACATTTATCATGTAAAAGACCGAAAAGTGTACTGTATTAACTGTCCATCAGAGGAAAATGAGTATGAAGACATCGATTTAATATATGACGATTCGACTACTACTTCAGTAACTATAAACAAAAACGGTATTCAAATAAAAGAAAAAAACCAAGCTGTAACAGAAAAAGAATTTAAAGGACTGGAAATCAATAAAGAAGGTATAATCATTAAAACAAATAATCCATGATAAAATTTATCGTATATTTATCTAAGGCTATTGTTACATTGATAGCAGCATTGTTATGGGGTTCTTGTCAATATCACATTGATTTAACAGATACAATCAAAGGTAGTGGTAAAATTGTCCAAGTTGAGCGTGCCTTAAATGAGGAAATTCAATCGATTGAGGTTAAGAGAGGTATGACAGTAATAATAGAACAAACTCCTTCTAATACTATTCGCATTGAAGCAGATGACAATTTAATTGAATATATAGAAACAGAAATAACCAATGGAAATTTGGTTGTAAGTACCACAAAAAATACGCGTACTAAGAATCCTAAAATTGTAAAAATTGGTGTAAGAGACCTTGATGCAATCCGAACTTCAAGTGGCTCAGAGGTCAAGAATATTGGTACATTTTTAACTCAAGACATTGATATTCGTAGTTCTAGTGGCAGCCATATTAGGTTGGTTTTGGAATCGGAAAAAATAACCTGTGATTCCAGTAGCGGTAGTGAAATTGAATTAGAAGGTAAAGCATTAGCTTTGGAATGTGAATCATCAAGCGGAAGTAAAATCACAGCTAAAAATCTAAAAACCAACCAAATAACTGCAAAATCTTCTAGTGGAAGTTCAATAAGTTTGCATCCTATTCAAAGCTTAGATGCTACTTCCAACAGTGGAAGCTCTATTAAATATTACAACAGTCCGAGAAAAGTTACTAAAAAGAGCACATCAGGAGGTTCTGTAAAAGAATCGTATTATTAGTTTTAATCAAAACAAAGTGTATCAAAAAACATCTCTAAGGAGATGTTTTTTTTTATATTTGCTAATAAATCTACCTAAAATGAAACAACTATTTTTAATACTCTCTTTATTACTTCCTGTTTTTCATAGTTTTAGTCAAAAAACTGAAAAGATAAAAGCTTCAAAAATTGTCACGGTTTCACAAAAAGAAATCCCCGACTTTGAAAATTTAGAGGTTCAAGATGATATTAAAATATTTTTACAGAAAGGAAGTCAAAGCAATATTGAAATTGAGGCAGATGACAATACTCATGAAGCTTTTGACATCCAATCCGCAGGGTCCACATTACGTATCAAATTGAAACAACCCATCTCTGGGGCAAAAAAAACCAGCTTAAAAATAACCTATACAGATAGTTTTAAAATGTTGGTAACCAAAACAGACGTTGATGTAACAGCCTTATCCGAACTAAATCTAAATGAAATAACAATAAAAAGTTATGACGATTCAAGACTCTTTTTGAATGCCAATTGTACCTCTTTCACACTCATTACAAACGATAAATCTAAAATAGAATTGAATCTCAAAGCCCAAGACGTTGTTTTGGAATTAAGTAAAAACTCTAACTGTAAAGCTTTAATCAACAGTGTAAAATTAAAATGCGACATGTATCAAAAATCCACTGCTGTAATTGAGGGTGATACAGATGAACTAAAACTTAGATTAGATAATTCTTCGAATTTTACCGGTAAAAATCTGGTATCCAATAACGCCTCTCTTATAGTTGAGGGTAACACAAAAAACAGT
>JANJWE010000069.1 GCA_024709705.1 Flavobacterium sp.
GCCAAAGGCATAAAATAATGTTGGTAAAATGCTTCTTTGAAATTCACTTCTAACAATACACCATAATACGTATTCTTCTTGGAGGTTATTTTAAAATGATCAACCACCTCGATATACTTTAACGTACTCGCTTTTCCGCCATACCAACGTTTGTTGATGATATAATTTTCTAATATATCGGATGAAAAAACCTTGACAAAATTGTCATCTTCAAAACAAGAAGCCCATTCGGTTTTAAATTCGAATGTACTGGTAAAAGTATCTTGGTTAGTTGTATTCATTAGCGTTCAATTTTAAATAAATGAAAAGGTAATGCCGGATGGAGTTCTACAAAATTCCACTCTCTATCCCACCAATAACTATTTCCGGTAATTAAATCAGTCACCCTAACCGGTTGATTTCCCAATTCTTCCAACGGTAATCGTACCACACCTTGTTTAGGATAATACGGATCGAGATTGCATATCATCAAAGTATGATCAGATTTAGCATCATCAAATTTATAGTACGCAATCAATTGCTCATTATCTGTTTTACAAAAAACAACATTATTCGTTTGTTGAAGTGATGCATGCTCTTTTCGAATGTGATTGAGGCGTGTGATAATTGTAGTCAATTTATTCTTTGCTTCCCAATTCCAATGATACACTTCATATTTTTCTGAATTCAAATACTCTTCCTTGCCAGGCATAGCTTCATGAACCATAAACTCATAAGCCGGTCCATAAATCCCTACACTTGAACTCAAAGTTGCCGCTAAAAAATACTTCTGTAAATAAACCGATTCATTTCCGGTTTGCAAAGCATAAGGTAATATATCCGGTGTATTAGGCCAGAAATTTGGTCGGAAAAACTCTTTTTGTTCGGTTTGCGTTAATTCGGTGACATATTCAATCAATTCAGCTTTCGTATTTCGCCAAGTAAAATAGGTATAGGATTGTGTAAATCCTTGTTTGGCTAACTCATGCATGATTTTCGGACGTGTAAATGCTTCCGACAAAAACAACACATCCGGATGTTTTTTCTTTATCTCACCAATTAACCAACCCCAAAAATAAAAGGGTTTTGTGTGCGGATTATCCACACGGAAAACGCGAATTCCACATTCTTCAACCCAAAATAAAGCAACATCTAACAATTCTTTCCACAAGTTTTTCCAGTCGCCACTTTCAAAATAAATAGGTTGAATATCTTGGTATTTTTTGGGTGGATTTTCAGCATATTGCACCGTTCCGTCCGGACGCCATTTAAACCATTGCGGAAAATCCTTTACATACGGATGATCGGGTGCAGCTTGCAACGCATAATCCATCGCAATTTCAATTCCCATCGATTGAGCTTTTTTAACCAACGATTTAAAATCGTCTATCGTTCCCAATTCAGGATGTGTTGATTTATGTCCGCCATGTTTGGAACCAATTCCCCACGGTGAACCCACATCGCCTTTTTCAGCCGTAGTGGCATTGTTTTTTCCTTTGCGATTCACTTCACCAATCGGATGAATCGGCGGGAAATACAACGTATCAAAACCCATTTCGGCTACTCGTGGCAATAATCGTTCGCAATCTTTAAAGGTTCCATGTTTCCCGGGAGTTTCTGAAGTAGAACGTGGAAAAAATTCATACCAAGTACTAAACAAAGCTTTTTTTCGATCCACATACACCTTCAATTCCGCAGAAGAATTTGCTAATGTTCGAGTTGGGTATTTTTTAAAAATCTGATGTAATTCATCCGACAACGCAATCGCAATCGCAGAATCGTATAATTTAGCATCTTGAAACGCTTTAATGGCGGAATTCAAATAGGCTTTTTCCTCTTTTGTAACTTCTTTTAAAATCGCTTGACAGTACTCCGCTCCTTCCAACAACTCCGATTTAACGTGTTGATTATCGTTAATTTTTCGTTCGGTTCCGTGTTGCCAATTCAAGGCATAATCTACCCAACCTTCAATAAAATAGGAGTAAAATCCTTGCTTTTCAACAATAAATTCAGCTTCCCATTCGTCATTTTCAGTCGGAGACATTCGCACTTCACTCCACTTTTTATCCTTTTCATGCTTAAATTTCACACAACATTCCACTACGTCATGGCCGTCTGAAAAAACATGTGCAGATACATTAACTTTTTGGTCTACAATACGTTTAATATAAAAAGAACCTCCATCCAATTGAGGCTTCACACTTTCAATAATGGTACGCGTTTGATTTTGCATTTTAAGTAATTTTTATGAACTTTAAATTTATAAAAAATAATATTAAATCATACCTTGCCATAAAATTTATTGAAATGTCAAAAAAAACCAAATCTGACAATCAATCCTTGCAGATTCCTAAACCAATTCTATTAACCGCTAAATTTTTACAAGCAATTTCACCAAAATTAGCTACAAGGTTTGCGGCAAAACTGTTCACAACTCCAATCAAATACAAAATTCCAAAACGTGAACTTCATATGTTGAAGCAAAGTGAACACAAAAATTTGTTTATTCCTTCAATTAACAAAAACATTTTTGTCTACCAATATGGTAAAAGTCAGAAAAAAATTTTACTCGTTCACGGCTGGTCAGGTCGCGGAACGCAATTAGTCAAAATTGCAGATCAACTCCTCGAACAGGGCTATTCAACAATCAGTTTTGATGCTCCTGCTCACGGCAAAAGCAAAGGAAATTCGTCAATAATGACCGAGTTTATTGCGAGTATCCTCGAACTTAATAAGCATTATGGTCCTTTTGAATTTGCTATAGGTCACTCACTTGGTGGAATGTCAATCATTAACGCCATCAATCAAAACCTGAATGTAAAAAAAGCCGTAATTATAGGTAGTGGTGATTTGATTCAAGATATCATTACCGATTTTATTGAAAAATTAAAACTCAAACCCGAAATTGGTGTCAGAATGCGTGGCCATTTTGAAAAAAAATTTGGCGAACCCATGAATAACTACTCCACATCTGTAGTTGCAAAAAATATTGAAACACCTGTACTAATTATTCATGATGAAGACGATTCAGATGTAAATATTAAATGTGCACATAGTATTCACATTCATCTAAAAAATAGTAAACTGATGATAACCAAAAAATTAGGTCACAGAAAAATACTTGGAAACGAAAAAGTAATTGAGGAAATTATTACATTTATAGGAAGCTAATCCGTCTATTCGCTGCAACTCCTCGGCCTTCAAGCTATTTTTCTACCACTTTTTCGTGGCTTCCGTAGGTCGCCCCAAAAAGTGAAGAAAAATGGGCTTTCATTCCTGCGGGGTTTCCGCTACTATCCGGGCTAGGAATAAGTGCCTTTAAAGAAATAAATATGAAAATTGATTAACAACACGAATTTTACTAATTTTCTCAAATTTAATTCGTGCTAACTGGTGAAATTCGTGGAAAAATGATTTGTAAAACTATTAATTCTTATACCTGACAGGTTTTAAAAACCAGTCAGTTATCAAAAAAATTTTAATAAAACCCTGCTATGAAAAAATTAATTTTAATCCTTTCCCTATTTTCCTTAACTGCCTGTCAAAGCCAAAAAAAGGAAACAAAAAAACCATTCAAAGTTGTCAAAACCGAAGCCGAATGGAAAGCCGAACTCACACCTGAACAATTTGAAGTATTACGTAAAAAAGGAACAGAACGAGCATTCACTGGAGAATATTGGAATCATTTTGAAGAGGGACAATACGTTTGTGCCGGTTGCGAAAATCCATTATTCACCTCAGAAACCAAATTCGATTCCGATTGCGGTTGGCCCTCTTTTGACCAAGCCATAGAAGGATCAGTAATCTATGAAAATGATTACAGTTTTGGCATGTCACGTATAGAAGTCATGTGTGCCAAATGTGGCGGTCATCTCGGTCACGTTTTCAACGACGGTCCAAAAGAAACTACTGGAAAACGTTTTTGTACCAATTCCATTTCAGTCAAATTTAAACCCAAAACAAAATGAGTTATAAAATTCAAAAATCCGAAGAAGAATGGAAAGCTCAACTTGGCTTAGAAAAATATAGAATCCTTCGTCAAAAAGGTACCGAATTCCCACACACCGGAGAATACAACCTTCATTTTGAAAAAGGTATTTATTGTTGTGCCGGATGTGGAGAACCCCTATTTGAAAGTTCAACCAAATTCAACGCACATTGTGGCTGGCCTTCTTTCGATCAATCCATCCCCGGAAAAGTTGAATACATCAAAGACACTTCCCACGGAATGATTCGCACCGAAATCCTTTGCTCATCTTGCGGCGGCCATCTCGGTCACGTCTTCGATGATGGTCCTACAGAAACCGGAAATCGTTATTGTGTAAACTCTCTTTCAATAGATTTCAAAAAATAGAATCCACAAAACTTCAAAAAACAAAAACCCCTTCATCGTTAGAAGAAGGGTTTTTAAAATATACCTGCAATAGGTCAAAATCTTTTAAAAAAAAATAGGGTTGTCTTTTGGACAACCCTATCAAAAGAAGGCGGCGACATACTCTCCCACAGTAATGCAGTACCATCTGCGCAGGCGGGCTTAACTTCTCTGTTCGGAATGGGAAGAGGTGAGCCCCGCCGCAATAACCACCTTAAGAGGTTAAATTGCTTTGAGCAATTTTTACAATTACTTCGTCTGTTCGCCTAAAGGCTCGAGTCGTAATTCATAATTTTAAATTCGTAATTGCAATAATATCTTAACATACTGAGATAAAAATTAATATCGTAGAAAGTTTTCATCCCCCGACCGTAGTCGGGGGAACTTTATTCACATAAGCTTACGGGTTATTAGTACTACTCGACTATGACATTACTGCCTT
This sequence comes from Flavobacterium sp., assembly GCA_024709705.1. Taxonomy (GTDB): domain Bacteria; phylum Bacteroidota; class Bacteroidia; order Flavobacteriales; family Flavobacteriaceae; genus Flavobacterium. Next base: position 4,794 of record JANJWE010000069.1, read on the forward strand.
TACATCTGTAGCCTATCAACGTGGTCATCTTCCACGACCCTTTAAAGAAATCTCATCTTGTGGTGGGTTTCGCGCTTATATGCTTTCAGCGCTTATCCCTTCCGAACGTAGCTACTCTGCGGTGCCCCTGGCGAGACAACAGATACACTAGAGGTTCGTCCAACTCGGTCCTCTCGTACTAGAGTCAGATCCACTCAAATTTCTAACGCCCGCAGTAGATAGAGACCGAACTGTCTCACGACGTTCTGAACCCAGCTCGCGTGCCACTTTAATGGGCGAACAGCCCAACCCTTGGGACCTTCTCCAGCCCCAGGATGTGACGAGCCGACATCGAGGTGCCAAACCCCCCCGTC
>JANJWE010000111.1 GCA_024709705.1 Flavobacterium sp.
AAATGGTTTTGAAACCACTCGATTAATTCGTAAGAAGGGAATTACTATACCCATCATAGCTTTGACAGCTTTTGCTAAGGATGAAATTACTGATGAAGCCTTATCAGCGGGCATGAATGATGTATTAATCAAGCCTTTTGAACCTTCAAAATTGCTAAAAAGTATTGAAGTACTTCTAAGGAAATCGAATGGTTAAATTTATTTGAACAAATCAAAACCTTGAATGGATGGCATACCTTCTTTGGCAACAGCTGCCAATTCTGTTTCCTGAATTTTTTTGGCTTTATTCAGTGCGTTGTTAATAACCAAAATCAAATAATCCTCTAATTGCTCTGTATCCAAAGTTATAGCTTCGGAAACGGTAACAGATTTTAGTTGTCCATTTGCCGTAACCGTTACTCTCAAAGCCCCGTCATGACTTTGTTCATCAACGTAAATGGAATTAAGTCGTTCTTTGGTTTCCTCTATTTTTTGTTGGGTTTCTTTGAGCTTTCCCATCATTCCCATTAAATCTCCAAACATTGTTTATAATTTTTAAATTATTGTTAGGGCAAAATTACTAAATTGCATAGTTTTGATTAAATTTTTTCTTTATGAAATATCAACATTTATTAGGCGGACTTTGCATTATTTTTGCAACTTCTTGTTCACAAAAAAACGATTCAATGACAGATACATTACTTCCTCCGGTAGCAACCAAAAAAGATACAGTTCTTGAAAAGCACGGAGATAAAAGAGTAGACTCTTATTATTGGTTAAATAATAGAGAAAATCCAGAGGTTATAGATTACCTAAAACAAGAAAACGAGTATTATGAGAAAATGACAGCTCATATAAAAGATTTCAGAGAAAGTTTGTTTCAGGAAATGAAAGCAAGAATTAAAGAAGACGATACCTCTGTACCCTATTTTTATAACGGATATTTTTACATTACTCGCTACGAAAAAGGAAAAGAATATCCTATTTATTCCAGAAAAAAAGGCAATCTGAATGCTCCCGAAGAAATTCTTTTTGATTGTAATGAAATGGCCAAAGGTTCAACATACTTCAATCTTGGCGGACTTAATGTTAGTGAAGACAATAAGTTGGTGGCTTTTGCAACCGATTATGTAGGAAGAAGAATTTATACCATACAAGTTAAAAATTTGGAAACCGGTGAAATCTTAGCAGATAAAATTGAAAATGTTACCGGAAATTCGGTTTGGGCAAACGATAACAAAACATTATTTTACTCAACTCGAGACAAAGTAACTCTTCGTTCGGATAAGATTTTTAAACACGTTTTAGGTAGTTCATCCGCTCAAGATCAATTGGTATTTCATGAAAAAGACGATACCTACATGGTTTATGTCATGAAATCCAAGTCCAAAAAATATTTGGTAATCAATAGTAGTAGCACCCTAACCGGAGAATATCAAATTTTAAATGCAGACAAACCGAATGATAAATTTAAAGTTTTTCAACCCAGAACTCGAGGTCTGGAATATACCATCTCTCACTTTGAAAATGATTTTTACATAGTAACCAATAAAGATGGAGCTACCAATTTCAAAGTAATGAAAACTTCTGAAAATGCAACAGGAAAAGATAACTGGGTAGATGTAATTCCACACAAATCTGATGTGCTTATTGAAGGAATAGAAATTTTCAAAGATTATTTAGTAGTAGAAGAACGTTCAAACGGACTCAATAAAATTAGAATTAAACCTTGGAAAGGTCAAGAATATTATTTGCCTTTTGAAATAGAAACCTATTCTGCTTTTGTAGGAACCAATGTTGATTTTGATACAGATATACTGCGTTATAGCTATCAATCACTTGCCACTCCTTTTTCCGTTATTGATTTCAATATGAAAACTAAAACCAAAGAAATCAAAAAAGAGCAAGAGGTTTTGGGAGGAAAGTTTGATAAAAACAATTATAAAGAAGAACGTCTTTGGGCAACTGCTAAAGATGGTACAAAAATTCCAATTTCTATTGTTTATCGAAAAGAAACTAAATTAGACGGTTCCAGTCCTTTGTTGCAGTATGCATACGGTTCTTATGGAAATTCTATGGAACCCGGATTTGATTCAACCATTTTATCTTTATTAGATAGAGGTTTTATTTATGCAATTGCACACATCAGAGGGGGAGAGGAAATGGGAAGACAGTGGTATGAAGATGGTAAACTTTTAAAGAAAATGAACACTTTTACTGATTTTATTGATTGTTCCCAATTTTTAATTTCAAAAAAATATACCAGTGCCAAACATTTGTATGCCCAAGGAGGTTCTGCAGGAGGTCTTTTAATGGGAGCAGTTGTCAACATGGCACCTCAATTATATAATGGTGTTATTGCTCAAGTACCATTTGTTGATGTAGTAACAACAATGTTAGATGATACCATACCTTTAACTACCTCTGAATATGACGAATGGGGTAATCCAAATGATAAAACCTATTACGATTACATGAAATCCTATTCTCCTTACGACAATGTTAAAGCACAAGATTACCCCAATATGTTGGTAACTACCGGTTTACATGACAGTCAGGTACAATATTGGGAACCAGCTAAATGGGTAGCCAAACTCAGAACACTCAAAACCGATAAAAATGTTCTGTTTTTAGATACCAATATGGATGCCGGTCATGGCGGTGCATCAGGGCGTTTTGAATCGTTGAAAGAAACAGCAAAAGAGTTTAGTTTTATTTTAGACTTAGAAGGAATCCGTAAATAGAATTTTTTTTATAAATTTGCAAGGTTTTAAGGTTGCCAAAATCAGATAAAGTTTACCTTGACTAACATATTTTTTATGAAAGAACAGATCAAAGCTTATAATAGTGTATTGGATTTAATAGGAAATACTCCACTCATTAAACTCAATAGGATTACAGAATCATTGGATGGTAATTTTTATGCAAAAGTAGAATCTTTCAATCCGGGTCACTCCACAAAAGATAGAATTGCACTATACATTATTGAAGAAGCAGAAAGACAAGGTATTTTAACTCCTGGTGATACAATAATTGAAACAACATCCGGAAATACGGGCTTTAGTTTAGCTATGGTAAGTATAATCAAAGGATACAATTGTATTTTAGCGGTTAGTTCAAAATCATCAAAAGACAAAATTGATATGCTTAGAAGCATGGGAGCAAAAGTTTATGTTTGTCCCGCTCATGTTTCGGCAGATGATGAAAGATCCTATTATAATGTTGCCAAACGTTTGCATGAAGAAACTAAAGGCTCTGTATACATCAATCAATATTTCAACCAACTTAACATTGATGCTCATTATAAAAGTACAGGACCCGAATTATGGGAACAAACCAATGGGCAAATCACACACCTGATTGCCTGTAGTGGGACAGGAGGAACCTTAT
>JANJWE010000102.1 GCA_024709705.1 Flavobacterium sp.
CAAACGGGAATGAAACAGAAATTTTTCTTCCGTGTGCATCGCATCTTCATAATCGCCAAAATGTTTCAACAAATGGTGACAGAAATAATGCAATTGCTCCAAACATTCCTCACGCGAAGTCGGCCAATTGAATTTTTCCACATCAATAGAACCAAAGGTTTTAACCTCCATTTTTTCCAATTGATGCATCACTTTTTCCACATTTTTTGGAAAAATTTTTGCCTTCGGAATAGGAACTTCACCTTTATACTTTTTCCGATTGTCGTGGTCAAAATTCCATTGATTTCCAACCGGATTATTTCCAACCATCAAAATGTCGTGCTTTTTTCGCATCATGCGATAGAAATTCTCCATCAACAACAATTTCTTTCCTTGAAAAAATTCGGCTAATTCGGTTCGGGTAGTATAAAAATGTTCGGTATCAAAAACCTCTGTTGGTATAGAAAGCTTTTGACAAATTTGCTTTAATTGTTCATCCAATCGATATTCATCCGGCAATTGGTATTCCAATTTTTGAATGGAATAATGTTTAATAGTTTGTTGTATTAATGCTTCTAAATGTTGCGGATTTTTGATATCATCAATTTCAAAATAAACCACTTGATGATTTTTACTTTTTAAGTACGAAGCAAAATTCCGCATACTCAAGAAGAACCCCACAACTTTCTGAATGTGATGTTTCACATAATCGGTTTCCTGACGCATTTCTGCCATCAGATAGATGACATTTTCATCGGTTTGATTAAACCAAGAATGGTTGTGATTCAATTGATCACCGAGAATAAGTCGAAGTGTTTTCATTTTTTTTTTGTTTCAGGTTTCAAGTTTCAGGTTTCACATTTCAAGTTGAGAGTAGTCTGTGAAATTTTTAAATCCGTGTTAATCCGTGAAATCCGTGTCAAATGAATTCTACTTTCAGCTTCAATCAACTTGAAACTTGAAACCTGAAACAAACTTAACCTAACCATAATTTTTGATACTTTCCATCCCCATCATACATTTCCGCTTGGCGTTTGATATTGAATTTGCGATCTCTCGGGTCATTTCCCACACCGGCATTGTATATCCAATTGCCGTAATTGGAATGGACATCATAATCAATCAACATGCTTTCAAAGTAAGCCGCAGCTACTCGCCAATCTTGCTCCCATTCCTTTGCCCAATAACTCGCCACATTTTGCCTGCCTCGATTACTCATGAAGCCGGTTTGTTGCAATTCAATCATGTTGGCGTTTACAAAAGGCTCACGAGTATTGCCGTTCATCCATTGACGCAGAGCTTTTTCATTGAACTTCCAATCGTATTTTTTTCCTAAAATGCCATCGAGTTGAAAGATTTTGTTGCCGTGTTTCAGTGAAATGTATTTGAAATAATCCCGCCAAATCAATTCAAAAATCAACCAATACGTGTCTTCATTTTTACAAATTTCTCGCTCATAATTTTGCACTTCCCAATAAATAGTTCGAGCAGAAATGCTTCCATTGGCCAACCAAGCGGAAAATTTCGAACTGTAATCGGTGCCAATTAATCCGTTTCGTGTTTGTTTGTATTGGGATAAATTTTCGGTATCAAAAAAATAGTGGTTCAAACGTTTCAAAGCTGAAGTTTCTCCACCCCGAAAAGGAAAAGCAGAATGTTTATGTACCTTGAATGATTCCAATCCCAAATCTTCCAAACTCGGAATTATATTGGATGTTTCCACCAAATTTTCTAGGGGTTGAACCGAAATTTCAACTAATGGTCGAATCTTGCTTTCTTTTTCACATTTCTTTCGAAATTCTGTAAAAACTTCCGGAATATTGGAAAAATCAGCATACGGAATATCACTCGGATGAAATAAAAATTGGTCGTACGTTTCTACAAATTCAACCCCTGAAATTTGATTTTTGCTATTGTCATTGACATTGTTTTTGACATTGTTATTGATATTGACTTCTTCTTGCGTCCATTCTTTCTGAAGAAAAACGGTAGAAATCTCATATTCATCCACCAATTTAGGCAATAAATTTTCAGGTAAATCATGAAAAATAAGCAATGAAATATTTTTAGCGGATAGATTATTTTTCAAATCCCGAAGCGTTTCCAATAGAAATTTAGCTCTGAATTTTTCTGTTTTTTTAAATCCATAACGCGTTATTTCAAATTGTCTCGGGTCCAGAAAATAAACCCCAATCACTTTTCCTTTCTTTTGACAAGCTTGAAATAGTGAATGGTTATCATTAACACGTAAATCATTTCGAAACCAAACTAGATTGTTCATTTTAAAAGTTGATGGGTAATTGGTAAAAGGTTACTACTAAACTGAAAACTGCGACTGTGACTGCGACTGAACACTTATAACTGCTCACTGAACACTTTTATTCCTCCTACATTTCTCACTACAATACAAAACCTCTTCCCAATTCTTTTCCCATTTTTTTCGCCAGGAAAAGGGAAGTCCGCAGGTTTTGCAATTTTTTTGAGCAAGATGTAGTTTCTTATGTGCCATTTTTAGAGGATGGATTTCGTTGGTACATGTGGTCGGGCATAATCAAATCGATCCACTAATTTTGGGACGCAATAGCCATCTAATCCATTAATAGATACTACGTTTTCTTCATCCAATCGAAGCCAATGGTCTTTTTGAATCAAGTTTTCCTCAACAAATAATTCTTCGATGGAAGCGATAATGTGTATCGTTCCGTTTTCTTTAATTGCATATTCGTTGAGGTATTTGCATAAAATTTGAACCGGACTACCTTTTACAAATGGTATGGAAATGCCTTCATGATACGTTTCTTCCAAGTTAGTTTTATCAAATTCGGATATATGTTCATCATAACTAGCAGAGGAATGATGAGCATCTGCAATCATGGTTTCCGTAATGTGATTAACCGTAAAAAAACCTACATCTTTTATGTTTTTATACGTATTTCTCGGAACGGTTGTAGGCCGAAGAATAAATCCTAATAAAGCAGGATCACTTCCTAAATGCGTGATACTGCTAAAAACCGCCACATTGGAAACTCCATTAGCCGTTTTTGTGGCGATTAAATTTGCCGATTTATAGCCGGTACAACTATTAATCAAATTCAATCGCGGAATTTTGGAAAGCTCTTGTATAGCTTCTTTGGTAAACTTTTTCACAAGCAATTTTTTTCAAAAATACAAATTGTTTAACAAATAAAACAAAAAGTTAAACAAAATTATTTTCTAACTGAAAATTTTCCCGATTTTAGGTCGTTTTATCTTTTGGTATTCCGTACTTTTGTATTCCAATTTTTGATTTTTATCATGCAAACGCCACAAAAAATTGCTGTTGTGGGTTCCGGTTTAGTGGGAACTTTATTGGCAATTTACCTCAAAAAATTAGGGCATACCGTTCATGTTTTAGACCGAAGTCCGGATATTCGCACCGTTGAATTTTCCGGTCGTTCTATCAATTTGGTGATGTCAAATAGGGGTTGGAAAGCGTTGGAAGATATCGGCTTGACCGAGGAAATTAAAAAAATCGGAATTCCTGTTGATAAACGTGCCATTCACTTAAAAGATTCCAAACTCAATTACCAATATTACGGAAAAGAAGGGGAAGCCATTTATTCTCTTTCCCGTGGAGTTTTGAATCGAAAAATGATTGATTTAGCGGAAGAAGCCGGAGTTGAATTCTTTTTTGAACATCGCATTTGGGATGTATCATTGGCAGATGCTACGCTTCACATCGGAGAAACCGAAAGAGGCGAGTGGACTGATTTAAAATACGACAAAGTTTTTGGTGCAGATGGAGCTTTTTCCAGAATTCGCCATCGGATGCAACGTCAAAGTATGTTCAATTATTCGCAAGAATTTTTGCATATTGGATACAAAGAATTGCATATTCCTGCCAATCCGGATGGTTCGCACAAAATTGATAAAAATTCGCTACACATCTGGCCTAGAGGCAATTTCATGTTGATGGCTTTGGCTAATTTGGATGGTTCGTTTACGTGTACTTTATTCATGCCGTTTGAAGGTGAAAATTCCTTTGAAAGCTTGAAAGATGAAAAAACATTAGTAGATTTCTTTGCCGAATTTTTTCCTGATACGAAAGAAGTGATTCCTGATTTGGTGCGTGATTTCTTCAAGAACCCAACAAGTTATTTAGTGATGATGAAATGTTTTCCATGGACGCATTCAGATAATGTGGCTTTAATTGGCGATTCGGCTCATGCCATTGTCCCGTTTTACGGTCACGGAATGAATGCCGGATTTGAAGACATTACCGTTTTAAATGAAATGATTTCAAAATACGGTGATGATTGGGAAGCTATTTTCAAAGCCTATGAAAAATCCCGAAAACCCAACGCTGATGCGATTGCCGAACTTTCCTATCGCAATTTTATGGAAATGAGTGCCAAAACCGCCGATGAAAAATTCTTATTGCAAAAGAAAATTGAAAAATGGTTTTCCGACAAACATCCCGAAAAATGGATGCCATTGTACAGTCGCGTAACCTTTAGTTTGCAACCTTATTCCGAAGCTCTAGCCATTGGCGATTTCCAAAATAAAATCATGGAAGAAGTGATGCAAATGGAAAATATTGAGGCCGTTTGGGATAGCGAGGCTGTAGAACAAAAGATTATTTCGCTACTTTCAAAATAAATTACGCTTTCTCCCGATTTACCTTCTCAAAATCAAACGCCGGTTGGCAAATGGCAATGTATTCACACACTTCATCAAACGGATTGGAATATTGAACACGTGTGTTTTTCTCAATTTTGATGGATTGCCCGGCTTCTAAAACAATTACTTCGTCTTCAATAATAAATTGTTTTTTCCCTTTGATGATAAAGGTATATTCATCAAATTCAGGCGTTTGAAACGGTTCGCTCCAATGCGGCGGAGCAATCATATGAGCGATAGAAATGTTGCTGTTGCCATCGGAAGCTTTACCGAAATGTTCTTCGATTAATTTTCCATCAGTTGTTGGAACAATGAATGGGGATTTTTGAATGTAATATTTTTTCATAAAGTCTATTTTCTTTCTTCTTTTCTCTATTTTCTAAATATAAAATAAACAGCCAACACCAAACAACACATTCCCACAAAATGATTCCATTTAAACGTTTCGGTTTTAAAGAAAAGCATTGAAAAAATGACGAAAATGACTAATGTAATTACTTCTTGAATCACTTTTAACTGCAATAACGAAAAAGGCCCGCCATTTCCTTCATAACCAATCCGATTGGCCGGAACCTGAAAAAAATATTCAAACAAAGCCAATCCCCAACTGATTAAAACGATCGTAATCAGTCCGGCATTTTCAAACCATTTCAAATCTTTAAATTTCAAATGGCCATACCACGCCAATGTCATAAAGATGTTGGAAAGTATGAGTAATCCGATGGTGAAGAATCCTTTCATTTTTAGGGTGATGGGTAATTGGTTAAAGGTAATGGGTGATAGGTAATTTGTAATTGGTTCGAGTTATATTTACTCACCTTTTACCCATTACCCTTAACCCATTACCTTTTTTTACTTTTTAAACATTTTACTCAAAATTCCTAAAGCCCCTCGAATAAAAGTCGCACTGGTCAATACCTTTACCACCGCTTTTGTAGTTTGACTCTCAGGGGCTCTTCGAGTGGTGGTTGAAGTAGTTTTTTGAGCTTCTTTTTGTTTGGCCACTTCTTCAGCTTGTTTTGTGGCTTGTTCTTCAGCAGAAGCTATTTTTTTGTTCAATAATTCATACGCACTTTCACGGTCAATTACTTCATTGTATTTTTTTGCCAATTTTGAACTGGCAATGTGTGAATCAATTTCTTGTTGCGTTAACACATCCATGCGGCTCATCGGTGCACGAAGCATGGTGGCAACAAGTGGAGTCGGAATCCCTTTTTCGTTCAATGCCGTCACAAACGCTTCTCCGATACCAAGTTGCGTAATTACTTCATCGGTTTTGTAATAATCGGACAATGGATAATTTTCAGCGGTCATTTTAATCGCTTTTCGGTCGTTTGCAGTAAATGCTCTTAACGCATGTTGAATTTTTAAACCTAGCTGACTCAACACACCGGCCGGAATATCTTGTGGATTTTGTGTAATAAAATAAATTCCAATTCCTTTGGAACGAATCAATTTTACAATGGTTTCAATCTGATCTTGCAAAGCTTTACTCGCTTGGTCAAAAATCAAGTGAGCTTCGTCAATAAAAATCACCAATTCCGGTCGTCCGGCATCGCCTTGTTCGGGCATGGTGCTGTAAATTTCAGCTAATAAACTCAACATAAACGTTGAAAATAACTTTGGTTTGTCTTGAATATCAGTCAAACGGATTATATTCACATAGCCATTTCCATTTTCATCTATTCGCATCAAATCATTAATATCAAACGATAATTCCCCAAAAAACACATCAGCTCCTTGTTGTTCCAATTCGATAATTTTTCGTAAAATCGAACCGGTGGATGAAGTGGAAATCCGACCATATTCTTTCTCAATTTCGGCTTTACCTTCTTCAGTTATATATTGAAGTACTTTTTTAAAATCTTTTAAATCCAAAAGTGGCAAATGATGGTCGTCGCAATATTTAAAAATCACGGCAACAACGCCACCTTGCGTATCATTCAAATCTAAAATTCTGGAAAATAAAACCGGACCAAATTCTGAAACCGTAGCACGTAAACGAACCCCATTTTGTTTGGAAATCGTCATCAATTCAACCGGAAAACCTTTGGTTTCATAGCCTAAATTGATTTTCCCATGTCGTTCCGTGATAAAAGATTGTTCAATTCCGGGCATAGCAATTCCGGAAAAATCCCCTTTAATATCCATCATCAACACCGGAATTCCGTTTTGAGATAATTGTTCGGATAAAACTTGTATCGTCTTCGTTTTACCGGTTCCGGTTGCTCCGGCAATCAATCCGTGACGGTTAAGCGTTTTTAAAGCAATGTTAACATGGGCATCTCCACCCACAGGAACACCATCTAGCATCGCTCCACCAAGCGTTATAAAATCGCCTTTGCAGGCATATCCGTTTTTAATGTGTGTACTGAATTCTTCGGCTTTACTCATGATTATAGATTTATATTTCAAATGTAGTAAAAGCATTTATAAATGAAAAGTTATCATTTTCAAATTTTCAAATCACCTCATTTTCAAATTAACTATCTTTGCACCTTTATTTTAGTAAAAAATGCTTCAAAAAGAAATACAATTGGCCGTTGAAAAAGGAGAAATGCTTCCGTTAATGGAAGAGTTTTACACCATTCAAGGCGAAGGCTATCATACTGGAACTGCTGCTTATTTCATTCGAATTGGCGGTTGTGATGTAGGTTGCCATTGGTGTGATGTGAAAGAAAGTTGGAATGCCGAACTTCATCCGCCCACTAAAACTGATACTATTGTTTCGAATGCTAAAAAGTATTCGGATACTGTAGTTATTACTGGTGGTGAACCCTTAACTTGGGACATGAATCCGCTGACACAAAAACTGAAAAGTGTCGGAATCAACATTCATATTGAAACTTCCGGATGTTATCCCGTAACCGGAAAATGGGATTGGTTTTGCCTTTCGCCTAAGAAAAATAAGTTGCCGGTGCAAAGTGCTTATGATATAGCGAATGAATTAAAAGTCATCATTTACAATAAACATGATTTTATTTTTGCGGAAGAACAAGCTGCTCAAGTAAATAAGAATGCCATTCTTTTTTTGCAACCGGAATGGAGCAAAAGAGAAGAAATGACACCATTAATTGTGGAGTATGTGATGAAAAATCCGAAATGGCGAGTTTCTTTACAAACGCATAAATATTTGAATATTCCCTAAATTAAATTATATTTACAACTCTTTAAAATCTATAAAATGAAAAAATTATTTTTTACAATTGCCTTTGTTTTAGTTTCTCAATTAGGGTTTTCGCAAGATGCTTTCAAAAAAGATATACTAAGATATTTAGAAATTAGCGGTCAAGTAAATACCTTCAGAATGCTAACAAAAGATTTGAGTTCAAACATACCTGAATCTAAAAGAGCAGATTTTCAAAAAGAACTAGACGCTTCTATTAACGATTTGATGAGTAAAATGGCTGATATGTACATGACTGAATTTACTCATGAAGATATAAAATCGCTATTAAAATTTTATGATTCGGAAGTAGGTAAAAAATTGGCTTCAAAAACGGAGGTGCTCTACGCCAAAGGACAACAAGTAGGACAAGATTGGGGGCAAGGAATTCAATCCCTAATGATGAAATATATGCAATAAATCAAACCCGACTTAAAGTCGGGTTTTTTTATAAAGTCAGTTTAGCTAAGTAATCGTAATGCTCCCCTTCTTCAATCAATTCACAATGTAAACCATTTGCATGTGCCGCATTTTGAAGTGTGTTGTAATCTAAATACAACCAATTAAAAGCGTTCTCGGTTTCTCCTTTATAATGAACGGTAAAAGTTAGTTCTCCATAATACTTATCAGCCGGAACTTCATATGCCCCTTCATCATCTTGGTCATACATATATATCAAATCGGAACTGTCGATTAGAATTTGACCGCTATCCTTGATTAATGATTTTAATTTTTTCAAATAAATTGAGATTGTATTTAATCTTCCAAAAATTCCGGTTCCATTCATTAATAGTAGAATGGTGTCAAATTTATCTGAAGTATTCAATTCTAAAATATCTGAAACAAAACAATTTGTCAAACCGCGTAATTGACACGCATAAATCGCGTTTTTAGAAATATCAATCGAAGTTACTTTGAAACCTTTTTCTTGTAAATAAAGCGAATGACTTCCGGCACCACAACCTACATCCAAAACTTTTCCTTTCACAAGTTGTAAAGCCTTTTGCTCCAATTTAGGCATTTCATCAAAATCCCTAAACAAATATTCCACACGCATTTCATCCGCCTCAGAAATGGAAGTTTCGGTAATCAAATTTTCAGGATTATTTCCGGTATGGTAATCTAAAATGGCTTTTCCAAAAAGGTCTTTCATTTTTTTTCATTCAGGTTACAGGTTTCAAGTTTCAAGTTCCCTAATTTTGCAGTACAACTAGAATCTTGAAATTTGAAACCACAATTAGAGGAACTCGGAAAACTTGCCAAAGATAAGCATATCGAAAACAAAAAGTATTTTGATAAGCTTAAAAAGAAAACGCCCAAGAATTTGGATTATGTGATGCAAGATTTGCATGAAGCCGAATTTAAAAAGACGGATTGTATAACGTGTGCCAATTGCTGCAAAACAACAGGTCCGCTTTTTACTTCGGCTGATATTGAACGAATTTCAAAGTATTTTAAACAAAAACCACAACAATTCATCGAGCAATACCTGAGAATCGATGAAGACAATGATTATGTGTTGAAGTCGGTTCCATGTACATTTTTAGAAAGTGACAACAAATGTTTTATTTATGATGTTCGCCCAAAAGCTTGTCGCGAATTTCCGCATACCGATAGAAAAAAATTCCAACAAATATCGGATTTAACGTTGAAAAATGTAGCTATTTGCCCTGCAGCCTTCAATATAGTAGAAGAAATGAAAAAAAAATTACCTTTATAACATGAAAACGTATAGATCAAAAATAGATTGGTGGCTAATACTTTTAATTTTGGGAATCTTTGGTTATCCAATTATGGAAGGTATTTTGACTAATCAATATGGTTTGTCAATCACCATGATTTCAATTTTAATAATCATGTTTTGGATGTTTTCTAAAATAAAATATGTAATTGAAGGGACAATGCTCAAAGTATGGTGGGTAAAAATTGATATTCATTCCATTAAAAGAATATACATAACGAACAATCCACTGAGTTCACCGGCTTTATCATTAGATAGAATTGCTATTGTTTACAATACATATGATGAAGTATTAATTTCACCAAAATTGAAAAAAGAATTTGTGGAAGAGTTATTGAAAATCAACCCTACTATAATTGTTGAAATTTAAGGATAAATCAAATAATTTTTCCTCATTTTTTTAAAATCCTCTAATCCTTTCTCCCAACTTTTTCTGATTTCATGTTCAGGAAGACCTTTTTCAATTTGCTCTTGCAATATTTTTGTGCCAGCCAATTTCACAAAAAACGAATTAAAAAACGCTTTTTTATCAGATGTTGATGCATAAGCGTTGATGAGCCATTTCAATTCTAAACGATTCACTTTCTTTTGATTGCTTAAATCTTCGCCAAAGCAAAGCTTACCATTATGCATCGGTTCTTTTGCTCCCAAATTAGGTTTCGGAGTAAAACTAAAATCAGTTTTAGCCAAAAAGGGCGAACCATAAATTTGAAACTGTTTTTCTGTTCCGCGACCCACGCTCACATTCGTTCCTTCAAAAAAACACAAACTTGCATATAAATTGATTGATTGGTCATTGGGTAAATTTGGCGATGGTTTTACAGGCAAACTGTATTTCATGCTTCTATTGTAATTTAAACATGGAATAACTGTCAATTGACATCGAATACCATTCTTCAACCATTTTTCACCATTAATCATTTGGGCATATTCCCCAATGGTCATACCATGTAAAACGGGTATCGGGTGCATGCCCACAAAACTGGTAAATTCTTTCTCCAAAATTGGACCGTCAACAATGTTTCCATTTGGATTGGGTCGATCTAAAACTATAAGCGGAATTTTGTTTTCAGCACAAGCCTCCATAACATAATGTAAAGAGGATATGTAAGTGTAAAATCGAGCCCCTACATCTTGCAAATCAAAAACCATCACATCAATTCCTTTCAAGTGCTCTTTTTTTGGTTTTTTGTTATCGCCATAAAGCGAAATGATGGGCAATCCGGTTTTAGTGTCTTTTCCGTCTTTTATTAACTCTCCGGCATCAGCAGTTCCCCTGAAACCGTGTTCGGGTGCATAAATTTTTTGAACAATAATTCCCTTTTCAATAAAAACATCAACGGTACTATATACCAAGTCTCCTTTGGAATAAGGATACGTTATAATTCCTGTTTGATTGGTTACTATTCCAACTTTTTTGCCTAATAATAAATTCACATAAGCCTCATAGTTTTCTGAACCCGTAATAATTCTCTCCAATTTATTTTCGAAATGTGAATTTGTGAGATTTGTATTCAAATGAGTGTGTTCCCCTTTATTTTTCACACCACAACAAATTAACACGCCCAAAACACCCAAACAAAAAAAGTAATATTTCATAATAAAAAAATAAAAAAAGCATACAGTTACATAGGAATTCAGACTTCTGCAACCCAAAAAAAATCTATATTTGCAATAAATCTTAATCAATTGAATTTCGAATATTTCATTGCCAAAAGATTAACTACTTCAAAACAGTATAAAAGTAGTATATCTAAACCAATTATTAAAATTGCAATCTCAGCTATAGCTATTGGCGTTGTAATGATGCTGATTTCTGTAGCAACAGGTTTAGGTTTACAGCAAAAAATACGCCAAAAAGTCTCAGCTTTCAACGGGCACATTATTATTTCAAATTTTGATGATAATCAATCCGAGGTAAGCAAAGTACCCATAAGTAGCAATCAAGAATTTTATCCCGAATTTAAATCCGTAAAAGGCATAAATCACATTCAGGCTGTTGCCACTAAAGCCGGAATTATCAGAACCGAACGAGCTTTTGAAGGTGTGATTTTAAAAGGTGTTGGTGCAGATTACAAGTGGGATAATCTCCACGAATTTATTTTAGAAGGACGAATACCAAATGTTAAAAACCAACTCAATCAGGAGATTCTCATTTCTCAATTTCTTGCCAACCGTTTGTTTTTAAAAGTAGGTGATACATTTAATACTTTTTTCTTAAAAGAAGACAGTAACGAAATGCCTAATCTGAGAGTTTTTAAAGTGGTTGGTATTTACAATTCCGGATTTCAAGAGTTTGATGCAACTTATATATTGGGTGATATTCGTCACATACAACGTATCAATCGCTGGAAACCCCATGAAGTTGGAGCTTTTGAAGTCTTTGTCGACGATTTTAACCAAATAAGTCAAAAGGGTGAGGAAGTATATGAACAAATACCCTACAGTTTAGACAGTAAAACCATTACAGATAAGTACTATTATATTTTTGAATGGCTTGAGTTATTCGACTTTAATATTATAGTTATTTTAGTTATAATGGTAGTTGTGGCCACCATAAATATGATAGTAGCTCTTTTGGTTCTCATCTTAGAACGAACCCAAATGATTGCAATACTCAAAGCTCTTGGAGCTAATAATTGGACAATCCGAAAAATATTTCTCTACAACGCTTTTTACATTATCCTTAGAGGACTGCTTTGGGGAAATCTAATTGCCATAACACTCCTCTTTTTTCAGCATCAGTTTGGAATCATAAAACTCAATCCCGAAAATTATTACGTTAACCAAGCCCCCGTTTCCTTTAATTGGCTTTTGTTTTTAGGGATAAATTTGGGTACTATTACAATAAGTCTTCTGGTTTTGTTAATTCCGTCCTATATCATAACCAAAATCTCACCTATAAAAGCTCTTCGATTCGATTAATACAAGAAGCTTTTCCTGCTTTTCACTACAAGCTTGTTGGTTTTGTTGTTTTTTTCAAAGTCATAAAAAGAGCTTCCTTTGGTCGCTTTTTTAAGCCAAGAAAAAATACAACCCACCTGCACAAGGCTTTTCATTGCAATCGGGGCTAGGGGATTTGTGCCAAGAAAGGAAGAATCCCTCCCCGGCATCACCTACTATGATATATAGATAATAAGTATGATAATTTGAATTGGGTTACTAGATTTTGCTTTATTAAAAAGTAAAAAGAGAGAAAACAATAGGATAAGGGGAAAAAAC
>JANJWE010000140.1 GCA_024709705.1 Flavobacterium sp.
CGCACAATATTAACCATAGTAATTATTGCTATCGGAATTACGGCTTTAGTGAGTATTCTTACTGTAGTTTCAGCTTTGGAAAATACCCTTTCAACCAATTTTGCCTCCATGGGAGCCAATACCTTTACCATCAGACAATACGAACTCGAAGTTAGAGTGGGTAACGGTCCAAGAGGAGAACGGGAAAAGATTAACCCTATTATCTCCTACCCACAAGCCACCGATTTTATATCAAAATACAACTATCCGTTTACGCATGCCTCCCTATCTTTTACCGCTACGTCTGCAGCCGAGGTGAAATTTGAAAATAAAAAAACCGATCCCGAAATTACAGTATTAGGGGTTGATGATTATTTTATTCCCAACTCGGCACTGGAATTGGCTCAAGGAAGAAACTTTACAGGCTTTGATATCGAAAACAACAACTACGTTTGTGTCGTGGGTTCCGATTTTGCCAAAGGCTTACTCAAAGATGTCAATCCTATTGGTAAAACCATCTCTATTAGAGGAGCCAAATTCAAAGTAATCGGAATTTTAAAAGAAAAAGGGTCTACTTTTGGAAACAGTCAGGATTTACGCGTTTTAATTCCCATACAATTGGCTCGTTCGTTATTTACGCAACCCAACATCAACTACAATTTGAGTGTAATGGTAGAAAAAAAGGAATTGCTGGATGCGGCCATAGATCAAGCTATTGTGGTGATGCGAAAAGTACGCAAACAAAATCCGGCCGAAGACCAAAACTTCGGTATCATACGCAGTGACGAACTCATCAATCAAATTCTATCCATCACCGGAGTCCTCACTTTTTCAGCTTGGCTTATTGGAATTATTACCATTTTTGGTTCGTCTATTGCCTTAATGAATATCATGTTGGTTTCTGTAACCGAAAGAACTCGTGAAATCGGAATCCGCAAAGCACTGGGTGCCAAAAAAAGTACCATTGCCTTTCAGTTTTTTACCGAAACCATCGTTATCGGACAATTAGGTGGATTAGTGGGAATTCTACTCGGAATTACGATCGGGTCGATTTTTGCTGCATTTCTCGATTTTAGCTTTACCATTCCTTGGATGGCCATCATAGCGGCCGTAATCACCAGTTTTGTGGTAGCCTTAGTTTCCGGCTTGTATCCGGCTATCAAAGCATCCAAACTGGATCCGGTTGAAGCTTTGCGTTACGAGTAGATTTTACAACTACTGCTTGGCTTTAATCATGCGATCATTACCATACATATCTTTTCGCAATGCAACCGATGAATAGCCCATATCATGTAACAAAGCTACAGTTGCTTCTCCCAAATACTGATTGATTTCAAAAAAAAGCAAACCGTCTGCACTCAAATATTGTAAGGCGAGTGAAGCTATTTTTCGATAAAATAAAAGCGGATCGGTATCCGGTACAAAAAGAGCCAAATGGGGTTCGTAATCCAAAACATGAGCTTTAATCTCTACTTGCTCCAATTCCCGCACATAGGGCGGATTTGAAACTATGACATCATAAGTCAAATCCAAATGAGAAACTTGCAGGATATCTTGTTGTATAAACGTGATCGCAGCTTGATTCGTTTGAGCATTCTCTCGGGCTACCTCCAAAGCTGCAGCCGAAACATCCAAAGCAAATACCCGGGCTAGAGGGAACTTTTTTTGCAACGCAATGGGAATACATCCGGTTCCGGTACCGATATCTAAAATTTGGGGGGTTTGAAAACCTTGGGATTGCAATTCCTCAGTTATCCAAAAAACCAATTCTTCGGTTTCAGGTCTGGGAATCAGCGTACTTTCGTTTACTTTCAAAACCAAATCACAAAAATAAGCCTCTCCTAGTATATATTGTAAAGGTTTATGCGATTTCAATTGCTCCAATATAGAAAACCATTTCTCTAGGGCTTCATCAGGAACCAAAAGTTGGGGTTCTAAGGCCAAATCCAAGCGTTTTAAAGCATGTAAATGCTCCAAACTGAGGTAAAAAAAGGAGTCTATTTCTGCCGCATCATAGCCGGTAGCCAACGCGTTTTGAAATTGAAATTGAAGATCTCTAAAAGTCATAACTCAATCCAATTGTTTTAACATCCAAACCGAACACGAAGTATGACCCGTACACCCCATAGGAGCATCCAAATACGTGAAACCAACTTTGCGATACAACTTTTGAGCTTCCAACATATTAGGTAGGGTTTCCAAATAGCAATGGGTGTACCCTTGTTGTTGAGCATAGGTCAAACACTTTTGCATCATAGCACTACCCGCACCCAATCCGCGAGCTTCCGGCAAAAAATACATCTTTTGCAATTCGCAATAGGTCTCATTTTCATGGGCCAACGGGGCAATTCCGGCTCCGCCTACTACCCTTCCATTTTGCTCTACCACAAAATAAGAACTTCGAGGTAGTGTATAAGTTTCATACATGCAATCCAAGGAAGCATCGGCATAGGCAGTTCCCACTTTGGGAACATCATGCTCCAATAAAACCGTTCGGATTACAGTAGCAACAGCTTCATTATCTGCCGGGGCAATGGCTCTCAATGCTATCATAAATGGGGTTTTTATTTAAGGAAGTAAAAGTAAAAAACAATTTCCGCTTTATAGGCCAAAATGCTTAAATTTGTCATGTGATACCACATGAAACATACATGCAACGCTGTGTGCAATTGGCACAAAACGGTTTGGGAACCACCTACCCCAACCCTTTGGTGGGCAGTGTTTTGGTGTGTGAGGGTAAAATTATAGGAGAAGGCTGGCATCAAAAAGCCGGCGGCCCACATGCCGAAGTAGTAGCTATAAATGCTGTAAAAGATAAATCACTGCTTTCAAAAGCTACCTTATATGTAAGTCTGGAACCTTGCAGCCATTTTGGAAAAACACCGCCTTGCTCCAACTTAATCATTGAAAAACAAATTCCAAGAGTGGTCATTGGAACCCTGGATCCCAACATACAAGTGGCCGGAAAAGGCATTGAAAAACTTAAAAACGCTGGAATTCAAGTTACCGTTGGGGTAATGGAAAAAGAGTGTAACAAATTAAACAAACGCTTTTTCACCTTTCATTTAAAGAAAAGACCCTACATAATCTTAAAATGGGCTCAAAGCATAGACGGCTATTTAGCTCCGCCTCAAGAGAAGAGGACTGAGAAAAAACCGTTTTGGATTTCAAACGCCTACTCCAAACAGAGAGTTCACAAATGGAGAACCGAAGAACAAGCGATTTTGGTGGGAACTCAAACGGTAGTAGACGATAATCCGCAACTGAATAGTAGAGAATGGTGGGGAAACAATCCCTTGCGGATTGCTTTAGACCGAACCCTAAAAATTCCGGCTCAAGCTCACCTTTTAGACAACCAAATTCCTACATTGATTTTAACTGAAAAAAATTCAATGAAAGAATATGAAAACGTGAGTTACGAAAAAATACCTTTTGATGAAAACCTGGCAGAATCTATCTGCTCTGTGCTGTATCAAAAGGGAATTCAATCGGTCCTGGTAGAAGGCGGTGCTCAAACTTTGAATACCTTTATTGCCAAAGGACTCTGGGATGAAGCTCGAATAATCACGGGCTCACAAACTTTTGGAAACGGAATTAAAGCTCCTCAGGTGTCCGGAATTTACTTATCCAATACAAATCTTGAAACCGATCAACTTCAAATAATTCGCAATTATGATTAATACATTAATTTTCGATTTTGGAGATATTTTTATCAACCTCAACAAAGAAGCAGTTGACAAAGCTTTTCGAGATTTAGGACTAATGGAATGGTCAACATCCTTACAGCGGTTGAATACCGATTTTGAAATGGGTAAAATGAGCGAACTCGAATTTTTAGAAGGGATTCAAAAACACATTCCACAGGCTTCACTCGTGGATATACGAACGGCATGGAATTCCATTTTAGGTGAATTCCCGCTCTACCGTTTAGAGTTTTTACAAAGTCTCAAAGGCAAATACCGTTTGTTTTTACTATCCAACACGGATAAAATTCACATTGATAAATTTGAGCACCAAGTTGGTTTAACTTTTAGCCGAGATTTTTACAACTGCTTTGAAAAAGTGTACTTTTCTTTCGAATTGGGTAAACGTAAACCGGATCCGGATATTTTTTCCTATATAATTCAAAAACACGATTTATCACCCAAACGAACCTTATTTATCGATGATAAAAAAGAAAATACAGACGCAGCTGAAACCCTGGGCTTGGAAGTATGGAATCTCCAAGTTGGAAAAGAAGATGTTACCGAATTAAGTTCTAAACTAAGATTAACCCTGTGATTTATATCCTTTTAAGCATACTGTTCAACTCGGTACTTTTTGTAATCCTGAAATCATTTACAGCCTTCAAAGTCAATACCTTAC
>JANJWE010000145.1 GCA_024709705.1 Flavobacterium sp.
ATATTGGTTTACTTCTTTGTCTAAAGGGATTTTTATAATTAAAAACTTTAACACTTGGGAACTTCAACTTCAAAATGAAAAATTTAACAGCATAAGTTCTAATGGAGATGAATTATTTGTAAGTTCAAGTTCAGGCAAAATTTTTGAATTAGATTCGGAATTGAACCATAAAATCTATTGGAAAAATGAAGACTTTCATCCTATATATTACCTCAATTTTAATATTGATACTGATTTTAATTTCTTTTCTGCTAATGGTTTTTATGTTATAAGAAAAAAAGATAAAAAAGTAACTCATTTTAACAGTGCCGTAAAACATATAATTCCTTTGGACAACGATTCTTTTTTAGCCACAGGAACAGGTTTTGTAAACACATTATCTACTGATCCAAGTATTGATTGGAAAGACAATCTCCTTACTAATATTAGAGGAAAATCTATTGCTTATGATAGCCTATATAACCGAATTTTAGTAGCTACAAATAATGGTTTATTAGCACTTGAAAATAAAAAAAATTATTCCTTAAAATATCAAAACAAAGATCTATTTATTAAATCTATTGTTGCTGAAAATCAAAAATTTATTGTTTTAAGCAATCAAGGAGATTTATTTGTAATACAAGGGAATTCTATTGAAAAAATTACTAGAAATCGTCAGTTTACTATTCTAAAAAAAGACCAAAATAATATTTTGCTTGTTGACAAAAACAATGTTTTTCAATTAAAAAACAATCAAATAATCAAACTTTTTTCCATAGGCAAGTTTTTAAAAATTAAAGATTTAATTTCATTTAAAAATTATTATTTTATCAGTACTGAGGACAAAATCATTAGATTAAAAAAAGGTGCTAAAAACGAAAATTCATTTCAAAAACCCATTTTATATATCGAAAATTTTTTGATAAACGGGAAAATTAAACCCTTACACAAAACCAAATTAACCCAAAATGAGAACGACATACAAATCAACTACAACTTATTAAATTTTGATTTTGATAGTGATTATCAATTGGTTTACAAGATAAATGGTGCTTTAAAAAATGTAACTAATCTGTCTAATATAAAACTAGTGTCATTAGCACCTGAAAAATATACTGTAGAAATTGGAATACAAGATAAAAACACCTCTAAAATTGACTTTATTAAAACCATTTCATTTGAAATTTTACCGCCCTTTTGGAAGAGGACTTGGTTTGTTTTGACCATAATAATTTTGGTTTTTATATCAGGATATTTAATTTATAAATGGAAAATCAAACAAATAAAGGAGAAGAATGATAAAGAAATTGAAAAATTGACTTTAGAAAATAATTTAAAAGAATCAAGGTTACAATTGATAAAATCGCAAATGAATCCGCATTTCTTTTTTAATGCCATCAACAATATTCAATCCTATATTTTTACAAACGAAACCAAAGAAGCATCTGTATATTTAACAAAATTCTCAAAGTTAACCCGAAAAATTCTTGAATTTTCTGATGTAGATTCCATTTCATTAAAGGATGAAATCGCTTCATTGCAACTATATTTAGAACTACAACAAATGCGATTTAAAGACTTGAAATTTGAAATTAAGTGTGATAGTATTACAAATCTTGACAATATTAAAATTCCAACTATGCTTTTCCAACCATATGTAGAAAATGCAATTCTACATGGACTTTCACATAGTGAAAATGATAAGAAATTAGAACTTAAATTTGAATTGAAATCTACAAACTTATTAGTTGGAACCATTTACGACAACGGAATTGGCAGACAAAAATCAGCCGAACTGAATCAATTAAACACCTCAAAGCCAAAATCTTTTGCAACAAAGGCTAATTTAGAACGCATTATGTTGCTCAATAAAGACCAATACCAAATTGAGATTACTTATGATGATTTATTTGATAAAAATTCTGAAAGTTGCGGTACAAAAGTTACAATAAAAATAAAATTATAATGAAAGCTATTATTATTGAAGACGAAAAAAGAGCTCAAATATACTTGCAAGGAGTATTGGAACAAGTAGCACCAGAGATTAATATTGTAGCAATCTGTGACGACCTACCTTCTGGTGTGATTGCTATTAGAAAACACAAACCTGAACTAGTTTTCCTTGATATTGAAATGCCAAAATACAACGGATTAGAAATTGTAAATTTTTTTGGAGAAAATGAAATTCAATTTTCTATTATTTTTACAACTGCCTATAATCAATATGCAATTCAAGCTTTTAAAACTTCTGCATTAGATTATTTATTAAAACCTATTGACCCAGAAGAATTAAAAGAAACTCTAAATCGATACATTCAAAAAAACTCAACATTATTCCATCAACAATTAGTTTCTCTAAGAGAAAGTTTAACAAAAGAGACGAAAATTGCAATTCCAGATGGAAATAATTTACAACTTATTTCTACAGAAGAAATATTGTATTTAAAAGCAGATAGTAATTATACACAAGTTGTTCTTCAAAACGGCAAAAAGCTAATCACTAGCAGAATCTTAAGAAATTTTGAAGAAAATTTAAAAGATTATAAACAATTTTTCAGATGTCATAAATCCTACATTGTAAATACTACATTTATTGAAACTTATAGCAAATCCAACGGAGGAACTATTGTTTTAAAAAACAACCAAGAAATCCCTGTTTCATCTGAAAAGTCAGAAGAATTGTTGTCTTTTTTTACTAAAATTGAAAGATAGTTTAGTATTGTTCTAATAAATACTTTATAATATCAGTTGTTGTAACGATACCCACCAACAACTGTCCTTGAACAACAGGCAAGGCATGAAATTCATTTTTAGAAAGAATTTCGGCTACTTCTCTAATAGTGGTGTCCGGATTTACTGTCGTTAATTTTTTGGCCATAACTTGCTCTACAGTAAACATATTGTAAACCGTTACATCTACAACTTCGTCATCGTCATCTACAGCATCTACAAAAGAAATCCGTAACAAATCTGTATAACTCAACATTCCCACAATTTTTGAACTTTGAACTACCGGAATATGACGGATATGATTCTTTTTAAAAAGTAGTTCAGCTTTGGTTAAATCGTCTGTTAAATTTAATACAATAACATTTTTGGTCATAATTGAAGAGACCGGCACCTGCTTTTTCATGATACATAAACTTTAATAACACAAATATCTGAACTCTTTTAAAAAAAAGAACTGAGCTATGTCATTGTAATTTGGGGTATTTTTTTGTATCTTGTAACCTAGGTGAAAAATTAATCATTTTTCTAACTTTATCATAAAGCTCCGGAAAATCTCTTTGCAATTCATGAGGCGTTTCAAAAAAATGTTCCATTAATACTGCTATAAATTCAAACGGATTGGTATAGGCATATTCTCTAAGATATTGGGTTTGTTGTAGTCGTTCCTGAACTTCGGCTTGCGATACAAAATGGATTATTTTGTTGAACTTCTTTGTAAATAAATAGGCACTTACATCATCATTTTTCCTTCCATGAAAGTGAATGGCATGGGTAAATTCGTGCAAACCTAAATTGTAATTATCATTTCCAACCTGAATGCCTTGCATAAAATCTTCCCATGAAAAAACAATTGCCTTCATTCTTGGATTAAATTCACCTTTATGCCAAGCCTCATTTACAGTAGAATAATAAGGTTTGGGATAGACAATGATTTTATCAAACACATTTACCAAATAATTTCGCATTCCAAAAGTGAGTTTAACAGCAGTAGAAGCGATTATTATTTTCATCTCTTCTGTAATTACTATGTTATCCTTCGGAATAAATTGGTACTTATTCATAAACTTTACCACCCTATGTCGAAAAAACTGTTTTTGTTTGAACGATAAATGATTGTAAAAATCAAAATGATTTTTAATTATCTGCTCTTTTGATTTAGGCAAATCGGACTTACGAATATATAAATGAACATAAATTGGTTTGTCAAACCACTTGACACTAAAGTAATCAAGCACACCTAATATTACACCCACAAACAATGCAAAAGCAACAATTAGTAAAAGAATAGTTATTATGGCAATAAATATCATAAAAGGAAAAAGCTACAGTAAATGGATTAATCCAAATGGAATGACAATGTACAAAAAAGGGTTTGAATATTTGACTACAAATCCAATCTTAAACTATCTGATGCCTTTCTTAGACTAATAAAGTCTAATAGGATATAAAATTCTCAAGCAAGCTTGGAAACAATACAAAAAAGGATTGTCTGCGGCCATCCTTCAAAGCTCCGCTTTGAAAAACCAATAGGACACAAAATTCTCAAGCAAGCTTGGAAAAAAATACAAAAAAGGATTGCCTGCGGCCATCCTTCAAAGCTCCGCTTTGAAAAACCAATAGGACACAAAATTCTCAAGCAAGCTTGGAAAAAATACAAAAAAGGATTGCCTGCGGCCATCCTTCAAAGCTCCGCTTTGAAAAACCAATAGGATACAAAATTCTCAAGCAAGCTTGGAAATTTTGTATCCTATTGGTTTTATTCGTGACCTCGACAGGATTCAAACCTGTAACCCTCAGAGCCGAAATCTGATATTCTATTCAGTTGAACTACGAGGCCATTATTTTGAGATTGC
>JANJWE010000106.1 GCA_024709705.1 Flavobacterium sp.
GGAATGCCATGTTGCTCTTAGGTTTAACAGACGCCTTCAAAGCTATAGGAAATAAAAGATATTTAGACTTAGCCATCCAAAACGGTGAATTTATAACTCGTTATTTGTGGAGTACAAACGGAAACTTATTTCACATTTACACCAACGATACAGCCAAAATAAATGGCTTCTTGGAAGATTATGCTCATGTTATTTTAAGCTTTTGTTCCCTTTATGAATGCACTTTAAATGAAAGCTGGATTCACCACTCCAAAAATCTTTTAGATCATTGTATTGATCATTTCTATGACGAAAAAAAGAAGTTTTTCAGATTTATTTCCAATACAGAACCCAATCCCATTGTACCGCATTATGAAATAGAAGACAATGTCATTCCTTCTTCAAATTCGGTCCTAACTCACGCCCTATTAAGACTTAGTGTGTATTACAACAATGCGTATTATGAAAAATTGGCCCAACAAATGATTTCAAAAGTGATTCCCAATGCCGATTATGCATCGGCTTACAGCAACTGGTTCATGGCCAATCAATTGACTGAAAAATTCAGAATAGAAATTGCTGTTTGCGGACCCAATGCCTTAGAATGGGTTACCCAGATTAATGCCTTGTATTTACCAAACTGTATAGTTACCGGCAAAATTGACACCAGTACTATTCCCTTTTTAAAAGACAAACATAATACCACAAAAACCAGCATTTACATTTGTCAAAACAAAACCTGCAGGTTACCTATAGAAGACATTTATTTGGCAATGAAAGCATTAAGAGAATAAAAAGAAAATTGTAACTTTGATTGTAAAACAAAAAACAAAAAGACATGGGAATTGGAAATTTTTTTAAAAACCTTTTTGGCACAGCCAAAGAAACCACAAAAGAAACCGTAAATAAAGCGGAAGAATTTTTAGACACTACCAAAGGTAATCTGTCTGAAGCGGTTGCTAAAGCTGAAACCACTTTAGAAAAAGTAAAGGAAACAGCTAAAGAAAAAGCTCCGGAAGTAATTGAAAAAGCTGAACAAGTAGCCGAAAACGTCAAGGAAACTTTATCAGAATTAACCGAAAAAGCAAGTGCTACTGTCGAGAATACTATAGACACTATTCGTGATAACGTTCACAACTATACTGCACCAAAAAATAAATTTGAAGAAGACGATTCTGCAGATGAAACAACCGAATTTAAAACCTATCAAAAACCATCTGATGAAAATGCAGATTAAGAAAAATTTATGTTTTTTTTAATCTTTTTTCTCACAATTAAATTTAACTTGCAGGCTTTAATTACATTAATAATTAAGGCTTTTTTTATGAATTTTATAAGCATTAATACCGATATACTAACAAATTATTGGGAATACATTTCTACTGTTTTGAGAGATTATTCGCCTAGATTATTTTCAGCAGCACTTCTTTTTTTAATTGGATGGTGGACCATTAAATTTATAAAAAAAATAATTGTAGGTATAATGACCAAACGTGAGATGGAGCCAACTCTATCCAAATTTTTGGCAGATATTCTCATTTGGACTCTCAAAATCTTACTTTTTGTTACTGTTATTTCACGTTTAGGTGTAGAAAATTCATCTTTTGTTGCGATAATTGGTGCTGCCGGACTTGCGATTGGACTTTCTTTGCAAGGCTCTCTATCCAATTTTGCCGGTGGTGTTCTAATTATAATGTTTAAACCTTTTAAAGTTGGTGATTTTATTGAAGCTCAAGGAGTTTCTGGAACCGTGAAACAAATTCAAATTTTTGTTACCCAATTAGCTACAGTAGATAATCAAACCATATTTGTTCCCAATGGTTCTTTATCCAATGGCACTATAATCAATTACAGCTTTGCAACTACACGTAGAGCCGATTTAACCATTGGTATTAGTTATGGGTCTGATATTAAAAAAGCTAAAGAAATTGCTTTGAATGTCATGATGGCCCACCCAATGGTTCTGAAAGACCCTGCTCCAATGGTATTGGTAAGAGAACTTGCAGACAGTTCTATAAATCTAGCTGTACGGCCTTGGGCAAAAATTGAAGACTTTTTTGTAATGCGTTCTGATATACTCGAACAAATTAAAACCAGTTTTGATACTAACGGTATAGAAATACCTTTCCCTCAACGTGACGTTCATATTAAATCTTAAAACTATAAATAAACCTATGAAATTTAAACCCTTTTTTTTAACTGCAGTATTTTTTACTTGCCACACCTTTTTTGCCCAACAAGTTGGTATTAGAGAATTAAACCGAGTTACAGACAACCTTTTACGAGAAAAACAGAATCAAACCAAAAATGCTGAAGGTTCTCAATATGTGAGCGAAGGTTTTTTTATGGTAAACACTCCCGATTTTGACAGACCATTTCTGGCAAGATATAATGCTTTTACAGATAAAATTGAAGTAAAAGACGAAGGTGTTTTAAAACCGAATAAAGAAATTACAATTTCTTCAGAAGATTCAAAAAACAATTACGTTTATGTTGATTATGTTGACAAAGAAAATGCCACACAAACAGGATATCTAAACCTAATCAAGAAAAATACCAAATTTAATCTTTTGAAAAGAGAACGCATTATTTTAGAACCCGCTTCTCAACCTAGTAATAGTTATGAACAATACCGCCCGGCTCGTTTCAAAAAAATGGAACCGGAATATTACTACAGAATTGGTGATACTGCAGCTCAACTATTACCCAAAAAGAAAAAAGATTTAGAAAAGCTTGCTCCCGGTAAAGAAAAAGAACTAAACGATTTTATAAAAAATAATAAAATCTCATTATCAAAAGAAGAAGACTTAATTAAACTAGCCGTTTTCTTAGATTCAATATTGTAAAACCAATTTTATTTACCAAAATAAAATTCCTTCAAATAAAAAGGCTCAAAATAAGCTACATCTACAAAATCAGATTTCTGAAACATTTGGTAGCTTATTTGGGCCATTTGTTTTGATGATGGATACCTATTCATTTCGCAAAAAACAAAGTTTTCCTGTTTTAGAATGGTTTGGGCCTTTTCTAAAGCATCTCCAAGAAAATATACCGGCTTATCTTTAAATTCAGCATATGAAGTTTCATGTAATACTTTTGCAGAAACAGCTTGAATCTGCTCAAATTCGGCTGAAAAAACCGCATCGTAAACTTCCATTCTTCGAGCATCAAGCATGGGAACAATATAGCCGGACTCCACATTAATTTGCTGTGCCAAAACACGCATAGTATCAACCGCTAACAAGGGAATTTGCAAAGCATAACAAATACCTTTTGCTGCAGAAACCCCAATACGTAAACCGGTGTATGAGCCCGGACCTTTACTAACGGCTACTGCATGCAAATCTTTAAATTGCAAACCTTCTTGGGTGATGAGTTCTTCTATAAAGACATGTAATTTTTCGGCATGAGAATATCCTGTATCTGCAATTTCTCTGGTTGAAAGAACTTTCCCCTCAAAAGCAATCGATACCGAACAATTCTTAGTTGAAGTTTCAATATTGAGTATATACATTGTGCTTTTCTGATTGAATGCAAATTTAAGACATAAAAAAAGGAAAATTAAAACAATTTCCCTTTTTTATAACTCCGTTTTACTTTCCTTTCTTGACGGTCTCTTTGGCCTGATCTGATTCAGACTTAACAAAAACCACATCTCCAGAATTCAAATCTTTTGTTACTGTTGTATAAGGCCCAATAATTACTTCATCATTTTTAGACAATCCTTCAAGAACTTCAATATAAGTGTCATCTTGGATCCCTGTTTTAATAATTCGGATTTTAGCCTTGTCTCCGTTTTTCACAAAAACACACTCAAACTTTTTCTCGATTTTTACTGCTTCTGAGTTTCCGGAAATCTTTGGGTCTACTTTTTGCACACTCGAAGTGTCAGCTTTCATAACCACAGAGCTTATAGGAACTGCCAAAACTTTTTCTTTCCTTTTAGTAATAATATCAACTGTTGCAGTCATACCGGGTCTAAATGGCGAAAAATTCTCGGGCTTACCTTGAATCAAATCGGCATAAGATTCTTTAAGGATTCTAACTTTAACTTTGAAATTTGTAACCTGATCGGCTGTAATAGCATTACTAGCCGAATTGGAAATACTGGTTACAATTCCTTTAAATTGTTTCTTCAAATAGGCATCTACTTCAATATTTGCCGAAT
>JANJWE010000156.1 GCA_024709705.1 Flavobacterium sp.
AATGGAAGCTACAGGTTATACTTTTTATGATACTGATGGCACAAAAAAAGATGCCTTACAACTTTTGAAAGACCGAGGCATGAATACCGTACGTTTGCGTGTTTTTGTAAATCCATCTGATGATCCCCGGAGCGGACACTGCAGTAAAGACGAAACGGTTGCCTTTGCCTTAAGGGCTCAAAAAATGGGATTCCGAATTATGATTGACTTTCATTACAGTGATTCTTGGGCCGACCCCGGCAAACAAAACAAACCCGAAGCTTGGAAAAATCTTCCTTTTGATAAACTGGCACAAGCTCTTTACGACCATACTTTTGATGTAATGACCGCTTTAAAGGAAGCTGAGGTAAAAACCGAGTGGGTACAAATTGGCAATGAAATTCCGGGGGGTATGTTATGGCCTGATGGCAGTACTGACAACTGGAAACAGTTGGGCATCTTATTAAACAAAGGCTATGATGCGGTGAAAGCCGTAGATAAAAAAATAAAAGTAATTGTTCATGTTGACGAAGGCGATAACATTCAGAAATTCAGAACGTTCTTTGATAATGCAACCGAACAAAAAGTACAATATGATGTTATTGGGTTATCGTACTATCCGTTTTGGGTCAAAAAAGATTACACGGAAACCATTGCGAATTTGGAAACCAATCTAAAAGATCTTATCACCCGTTACAACAAAGAAGTAATGATTGTAGAGGTAGGTGGTGAATATGATAAAATTGAAAACACAAAAGCCTTGTTGGAAGCCACTATTAAAGCCGTTAAAGCCCTACCCAACAACAAAGGATTAGGCGTTTTGTACTGGGAACCCCAAGGAGAAAAAAGCTGGAGTGGCTATAACTTGAGTGCTTGGCTACCCAACGGACAACCTTCACCGGCATTGGATGCTTTTAAAGAAAACCCATAATCTTAAATCATCTCAAAACTCCTGAATTATACGAATTAAAAAATCATTGAATGAAATATTACTTTATACTCGCTTTCTCAGTTTTTTTCTTGTTGTCTTGTGAAAAAAATGAAATTCATTACACGCGTACCAAAACCAACTTTGGTTCTGATTGGACTTTTACCAAAGATTCGACTTCATTGAATTGGGAAAATATTACCCTTCCGCATACAGCTCAAATAGAACCTTTGGTAGTTAACAACCAATGGCAAGGCAACTGTTGGTATCAAAAGCGATTTGATATTGAAAAAACCGCCAACGAAAAAGTATTTCTTTACTTTGAAGGAGTGATGCACGAAACTTGGATTTGGATTAATGGAAAAAAGGTCTCCCACCACCAAGGAGGTTATTTGCCATTTACAGTAGATATAACCGATTGGGTAAAAGAAAAAGACAACACCATCATAGTGAAAGTCAATAATGAAGACAACCCACAAATTCCTCCCGGAAAAACCTTAAAAACCCTAGATTTCAACTATTATGGTGGCATCTATCGCAACGTATATTTAATTAAAACCAACTCGGTTTACATTACCGATGCTGTTCACGCCAATCAAGTAAACAGTGGTGGGATTTTGGTTCATTTTGATGAAATTAACCCCGAAATAGCAACCGGATTTATAAAAGTTCATGTAAAAAATGAAAGCGATGAACCCAAAAAAGTAAAATTGGAGATCACTTTTTCCACTCCAAACAGTAAAAAGAAATTTACATCAAAAGAAGTCGTTATAGGCTCAAAAACCGATGAATCTATTACATCGACTCTAGAAATTTTGAACCCTGAACTTTGGGGAATCGAACAACCGAATTTGTATGATGTTGAAGTAAAAGTGCTTTCAGAAAATAGTCTATTGGATAGTCAAACCCTTAAAACCGGTATTCGAAAAGCAGAAATAAAAGCCGATGGGTTTTATTTGAATGGTAAGCCACTATTCATCAACGGAACCAATCGACATCAAGAGTATCCTTACATTGGCTATGCCCTTTCGGATGAGGCCAATTACCGCGATGCTGTTAAAATTAAAAATGCGGGATTTGATTTTGTACGTTTATCGCATTATCCGCAAACAGAAGCTTTTTTAAAGGCTTGCGATGAATTGGGAATTTTGGTAATGAATTGCATTTCAGGTTGGCAATTTTCGGGCGATGAAAAATTTCTGGAGAATTCATTTCAGGAAATTCGAGACTTAGCCCGAAGAGATCGAAATCATCCTAGTGTTGTTTTTTGGGAAGTTTCTCTAAATGAAAGCGACATGAAAGAACCTTACATGCAAAAAGCCAACACGCTTCTCAAAGCAGAGTTACCTTATGCACACATCTATACGGCTGGTTGGATAGATAATCCCAATTATGACCTTTTTATACCGGCACGTCAACATGGCAAAGCACCCGATTATTGGAATCATTACGAAAACAACAACCGAAAAATTTTCATAGCCGAATATGGCGACTGGGAATATTATGCTCAAAATGCTGGTTTCAACCAAACTTCTTTTGCCAATTTAAAAGAAGAAGAACGCACAAGCCGACAGTTGCGAGGTTTTGGAGAAAAACGTTTGTTGCAACAAGCCTTTAATTATCAGGAAGCTTTCAATTCTAATATTAAAGGAAAACATACCATTGGTCAGGCCAATTGGTTGATGTTTGATTACAACCGTGGTTATGCCGATGATATTGAAAGTTCAGGTATTAGCGATATATTCAGAATACCCAAATTTGCTCATTATTTTTACCAAAGTCAGCGTTCGCCCAATGTAAAACTTTCTGATAAATTTGTTTCCGGCCCTAGGGTTTATATTGCCAATTATTGGAATGAAAAATCAAGTACAGACGTGACGGTTTTCAGTAATTGTGATGAAGTAGCTTTGTATCTCAATGATATTTTGATTGCAAAACAAAAGCCATTGCGAAATGCCTTTTCCGATCAATTGCCTCATCCCCCATTTGTATTCAAAATTTCATCTTTTCAGAGGGGAATTTTACGTGCCGTAGGAATCATTAACGGTAAAAAACTAGCGGAACACATTGTTAAATCCCCCGAATCGCCCTCTGCCATCGAATTAGTCATAGACGAATCGAATGTAAAAATAAATCCGAATAATCCGGATGTGGTTTTTGTGTATGCCAAAATTGTTGATGCCAATGGCACTGTAGTACCAGACGCCAATCATTTGATAACCTTTAACTTAGAAGGAGAACAGGCTGAATTGATTGGCCAAAATCCGATAACTGCAGAAGCCGGAATAGCTACGATTTTACTTCGCACTAATGAATTGAAAAAAACAATTAAAATCAAAGCTCAAAATTCAACGTTGAAATCTGCTATTTTAGAACTAGAATAAAATGAAAAAACAATTAATTACTGCCACAACAGCCCATTTTAAAACGGTATTCAAGCATGAACCCGAATCGGTTATTCTGTCGCCGGGTAGAATCAATTTGATTGGTGAACACGTAGATTATAACGATGGATTTGTATTGCCGGCTGCCATCAATAAATACATTTGTTTTACGGTTTCTAAATCTGAATCGGACGAATTTACCTTGGTTGCACAAGATTTAAACGAAACTTATAGTTTCAATTGGAAGGAAGATTTGCAACCCGTAGATAAAATGTGGGTGAATTATATGTTGGGTGTTTTGCATCAACTGAAATTAAAAGGCTTTTCTTTTAGTGGTTTAAAAGTGGTTTTTAGCAGTACGATTCCTATGGGAGCCGGACTCTCCTCGTCTGCGGCATTGGAATGCGGATTTGGTTATACACTCAACAAACTCTTCAAATTGGGATTATCCCGTGAGGAAATCGCTTTAATCGGACAACAATCGGAACACACTTTTGTTGGTGTAAAATGCGGTATTATGGACCAGTTTGCGAGTGTTTTTGGCAAAAAAAATCACGTTATCAAATTAGACTGCACCTCGTTGGAATATGAATACCATGCTGCCGATTTTAAAAATTATACGTTAGTTTTATTTGACAGTCATGTGAAACACACGCATTTGACTTCCGGATACAATGACCGCAGAAAAGAGGTTGAACAAGGTTTGAATTGTATTAAAGCTCATTATCCCGGAATTCAAACTTTTCGAGATTGTACCGAAGATCAATTAGCAACCTTGCAAAATGAATTAGGCGAAACATTGTACAAACGTTGCCATTTTGTAATTCATGAAATTCGCAGAGTGAATGAAGCCGTGAAAGCTTTAGACCAAAACCATTTTGAACAATTGGGTAAGCTCATGTTTGAAACCCACGAAGGGCTATCAAAAGAATATGAAGTAAGTTGTGCCGAAGTAGACTTTTTGGTTGATTTTGTAAAAAACAAAAAACAAGTTATCGGTTCCCGAATGATGGGTGGTGGTTTTGGAGGTTGTTCTATTAATTTAGTAGAAAAAGGAAGCGAAAAAGCCCTTTTTGAATTCCTTTCGAAAGCTTACCGGGAGCAATTTGGGATTGCGTTATCGTATTACAAAGTAAAGATTTCGAAAGGCACTTCAAAAGTAAAAAGGAAAATAAAAAGGTAATGCAAAACGAGATAGAATAAATTTTTCAATCGGAAACGTAAACCAAATAGATTAAATAATATCTATCTTGAAGTTTAAAACTAACAGGTATAAAGTCAATCCCAAAAAAAGAGGTTACTCAAAAATAAAATATGCAACAATTCAATACTAACGAACACCCACACCGCAGATACAATCCGCTTTTGGATGAATGGATTTTGGTTTCACCCCATCGCACCAAACGTCCATGGCAGGGTCAGAAAGAAAATCCTATAAATACTTCCCTTCCTCAATACGACCCAACTTGTTATTTGTGTCCGGGCAACGAACGGTCTAATGGCATTAAAAACCCTGAGTATTCGGATTGTTATGTTTTTGAAAATGACTTTTCGGCCTTATTGAAAGATGAAGTGGTTATGGAATCTTCAACACACACTCTTTTCAAACTCAAACCGGAACGTGGCATAAACAAAGTGGTTTGTTTTTCTCCACAGCACGATTTGACTTTACCGGAAATGGAAATTGATGCCATAGTAAAAGTAATTCAAACTTGGAAAGAACAATATATAGAGTTGGGAAAGTTTGATTTTATCAATTATGTTCAGATTTTTGAAAACAAAGGAGCCGTAATGGGTTGTAGTAATCCGCATCCGCATGGTCAAATTTGGGCTCAATCTTCGCTACCAACCCAAGTTGAAAAAACACAAAAAAATTTGGAACGCTATTATCAACAAAACAAGACTAGTCTTTTAAAAGAGTATTTGGAACAAGAATTAATTGCAAAAGAACGACTAGTTTATGAAAATGAACATTTTGCAGTAGTTGTTCCTTTTTGGGCCACATGGCCCTATGAAACCATGATTATTAGTAAACGTCATTTTGGAACCATTATCGCTATGAGTAAAGAAGAAACCTTAGCTTTTGCAGATAGCATCAAAACGATTACTGTTAAATACGACAATCTGTTTGAAACCTCTTTCCCTTATTCTTCAGGAATTCATCAAGCACCAACCGACCGTTTGGCACATCCGGAATGGCATTTTCACATGCACTTTTATCCTCCCTTGTTGCGTAGTGCCACCGTAAAAAAATTTATGGTGGGTTATGAAATGCTTGGAGAAGCCCAACGGGATATTTCCCCGGAAAAAAGTGCGGCAATATTAAGAGACTTGCCTACCTTGCATTATAAATTAAAAAATTAACCAAACTCTGCACTCATGAACACCGGATTTGAATTATTAGATTATGTTGTATTTATAGCCTATGCTTTACTTATTCTAGGAGTAGGATTATGGATGTCGAGAGATAAAAAGGGACATCAAAAAAATGCAGAAGATTATTTTTTGGCAAGTAAATCTTTGCCTTGGTGGGCCATTGGAACTTCGTTGATTGCAGCCAATATTTCAGCCGAACAATTTATTGGGATGTCAGGTTCTGGTTTTGCAGTTGGATTGGCTATTTCTTCTTATGAATGGATGGCAGCTTTAACCCTCATTATAGTAGGTAAATATTTTTTACCCATTTTTATTGAAAAAGGGATCTACACTATTCCTGAGTTTATAGAAAAAAGATATTCTACCCAATTAAAAACAATACTGGCTGTTTTTTGGGTGAGTTTGTATGTTTTTGTTAATATAACATCGGTTCTTTATTTAGGTGCATTAGCCATGAATACGGTTATGGGAGTTGATATGATGTGGGCTATTATTGGGCTTTCTTTGTTTGCTGCTGCCTATTCGTTATATGGAGGTTTGGCTTCTATAGCATGGACAGATTCCATTCAAGTTGTATTTTTAATTTTTGGCGGTTTGGCAACCACTTACTTAGCTTTGAATACCGTATCAGACGGACAAGGAATGTTAGAGGGATTGGGAATCATTTATGACAAAGCCCCAACAAAATTCACTATGATTTTGGACGAATCTAATCCGGAATATATAAATCTTCCCGGTATTGGGGTATTAATAGGAGGCCTTTGGGTTGCCAATTTGTACTATTGGGGTTTTAACCAATATATCATTCAGCGGGCATTGGCAGCTAAATCTTTAAAAGAAGCTCAAAAAGGTATTTTATTGGCTGCTTTTTTAAAATTATTGATTCCGTTTATTGTTGTAATTCCAGGAATTGCAGCCTATGTGATAGTAAATGACCCGGAAATGCTGGCTCGATTAGGTGCAGACGGACTTATAAATATCCCGAGTGATGCTGCAGCAGATAAAGCCTATCCTTGGTTGATTCAATTTTTACCAACAGGGTTAAAAGGATTAGCATTTGTGGCTTTGACAGCAGCTATTGTTTCCTCCTTGGCCTCAATGTTAAATTCCACTTCAACTATTTTCACCATGGATATTTACAAACAATATGTAAATAAAAATCCAGATGACAAAACAATGGTAAAAGTGGGACGATTAACCTCTGTAGTAGCTTTATTAATTGGTGCATTTGTAGCTCCATTACTAGGTGGTATTAATCAAGCTTTCCAATTTATTCAAGAATATACAGGAGTGGTAAGTCCCGGTATTTTGGCTCTCTTCTTGCTTGGTCTTTTTTGGAAAAAAGCCACAAACAAAGCAGCAATTTGGGGAGCTCTACTCTCTATTCCAATAGCAATGTTTTTCAAAGTGGGACCTAAAGGTTGGGCGGAAGGTTTAGCTATTGAAAACCTTTTCCCCAGTTTACCGTTTTTGGATCAAATGGGATACACCACATTAGCAACTATGGTAATTATTGGTTTGATTAGCCAAATCCAAAATAAGGGTAAAAAAGACTCAAAAGCCTTTGAATTGGAAAAAGAAACTTTCAAAACAGATTCATTGTTCAATGTAAGTGCGTTTGCAATTCTTATAGTTTTGGTGTTTTTGTATGCGTTTTTTTGGGGTAGGTAAAAAAAGAGAAAGCACCTTAAAAACGTGTTAAGATGCTTTTCTCCAATCAACTAAATACTGCAGACCTCGCTACAATTCCGTTACAATAAACTCACTTCTACGGTTACGTTGGTGTTCTTCTTCTGTACATTCTACATTATCAGAACATGGGTTAACCAATTGAGTTTCGCCATAACCTTTGGCTGTTAATCTGTTTTTATCAATTCCGTTTTGAATAAGCCAATCACGGGTTGATTTAGCTCTTCTATCCGATAAAGCTTCATTGTATTTATGCGTTTGTCGGCTATCTGTATGAGAACGAATGTCAATTTTTAAAGTTGGATATTGCTTTAACACATCTAATATTTTGGCCAATTCTAAAGCAGCATCAGGTCTAATATTCGATTTATCTAAATCAAAATAAATTATCTTTATACCAAAAGCTTTGGCTAAATCATCTCCTACAGTTATAGGTTTTTGGGTTTTTTCCAACTCAATAGGCAAAAAGGTTTCTCCGGTTGTTTTAGGAATTTGTACCGCTTTTTCATTCGTATTGTAATCCGTCTTCTCGGCTCTTACATAATATTTGGCATCACAACTTACAGAGTTGAATTTAAATTTTCCTTGATTATCAGAAACCGTCTCCTCTAACTTAGAAAAATTTTGATCAAATAAAGTTACTTTAGCTGATGTAATTACTTGACCTGATTCAGCATCGGTAACTAATCCGTTAAGAATCTGTTCACAAGGTTTTTGAAGTGGTTTAAGTTCTCTAAATCTATAAATATCATCATCTCCAATCCCTTTTTCACGATTGGACGAGAGAAAACCAAGTTTTGAATCGGTATCTATTATATAGCCAAAATCATCAAATGAACTGTTTGCCGGTTTACCAACATTAAGTACTTCTAAATCATTTGATATATTATCCCAAAATACTCTAAAAATATCTAAACCCCCTAATCCCGGATGACCATCCGAAGCAAAAAATAACTCATTTGATTTTGAAATAAACGGAAAAGATTCCCTCCCTTCGGTATTGATTTTAGGACCTAAATTTTGGGGAGTACCTAAGGTTCCGTCATTATTTATTGCAACTTTGAACAAATCGGACTTTCCTAATGTACCAGGCATATCAGAAGCAAAAATCAAC
>JANJWE010000107.1 GCA_024709705.1 Flavobacterium sp.
TTCCATGGCTCTTTTTCAATCTTGATGGCTTTTTTGTTGGTAACTCCACTTCCACCGTATTCCACATTATCAGAATTAAAAATTTCAGTCAGTTTTCCTTTTGAAGGTAATCCGATGCGATAATTCTCTCTTACTACTGGGGTGAAATTACACACTACAATCAGATTATCTTTATCTTCATTTCCTTTACGAATGTAACTCAATACTGCATTTTGATGGTCGGAATAATTAATCCACTCAAAACCTTCGGCTGTAAATTGTTTTTCAAATAAAGCCGGTTGATTTTTATACAATTCATTTAAATCCGTAATGCATTTTTTAATGCCATCGTGATACCCATAATTCAACAAATGCCAGTCTAAACTCCCGTCAAATTTCCACTCGGCACGTTGACCAAATTCAGCACCCATAAACAATAAATTCGTTCCGGGATGCGTGAACATATAGCCGTAAAGCAAACGTAAATTGGCAAACTGCTGCCATTCATCGCCTGTCATTCGTCCTAAAATGGATTTTTTGCCATACACCACTTCATCGTGTGAAAGTGGTAACATAAAGTTTTCTGAAAACGCATAGGTCATCGAAAAAGTCAAATCGTTTTGATGGTATTTGCGGTAAATCGATTCGCGTTTAAAATATTGCAAGGTATCATGCATCCATCCCATCATCCACTTCATTCCAAAGCCTAAACCCCCAATTGAAGTGGGTCTGGAAACCATGGGAAACGAAGTGCTTTCTTCGGCAATCGTCTGCACGCCTTCATAATTAGAATAAACGGCTTCATTAAAATCTTTCAAGAAACTGATGGTATCCAAATTTTCTCTTCCGCCAAAAATATTCGGCTCCCACTCCCCTTCTTTTCTGGAATAATCCAAATACAACATCGAAGCTACGGCATCTACACGAAGTCCATCGGCATGGTAATGATCCAACCAAAATAGGGCATTGGAAATCAAAAACGAACGCACTTCATTTCTACCATAATTAAACACCAAACTTTTCCAATCGGGATGATAGCCTTTTCTTCGATCGGGATGTTCATACAAATTAGAACCATCAAAAAATCCTAAACCGTGAGCATCGTCTGGAAAATGCGACGGAACCCAGTCTAAAATCACGCCAATTCCGGCTTGATGCAATTTATCCACCAAGAACATAAAATCCTGTGGTTTTCCAAATCGGGACGTTGGAGCAAAATAACCTACCAACTGATAACCCCACGACGGATCATACGGATATTCCATGATTGGCATAAATTCCACGTGTGTGAAACCGGTTTCTATGACATAATTCACCAAATCTTCTGCCAATTCTAAATAGGTTAGCGAACGATCTTGCTCCAAATTGCGTTTCCACGAGCCCAAGTGCACTTCATACACCGAATACGGTTTATCTAAACCATTTTTATCCTTTCGGGAATCCATCCATTTTTTGTCTTTCCATTTGTATTCCAAATCCCAAATAACCGATGCGGTTTGAGGTGGTTTTTCACAATACAAGGCAAACGGATCTGCCTTTTCAGTGATGATACCGTTGTTGTTGGACTGAATTTTATATTTGTATTTGGTTCCTTTATCCACACCGGGAATAAACCCTTCCCAAATTCCGGAAGAATCCCAACGCACAAACAATTGATGTTCGCCCTGAATCCAGTAATTAAAATCGCCCACGACCGAAACCGAACGTGCCGACGGGGCCCAAACGGCAAAATAAACGCCTTTAACGCCATTGACTTCAATGAGATGAGCTCCTAATTTTTCGTATAATCTAAAATGTTTTCCGGCTTTGAATAAAGCGATGTCAAAATCGGTGAAAAGGGAATGTGGTTGTACTAGGTTCATATGTTTTAACCTTAAATGGTTTTAGTTTCTAATGTCTATTTTCTATCTTCTATTCTCTATTATCTTCCTTAATAATTCATAATACTTTGAATCCCTCTCAACGGGATCACCGCCCATCGTGGTCTCGAATTCAATTCATAACCCAACTCATAAACCGCTTTTTCCAGTAAACAATACTTCAATAAAAAGTCGATTTCGTGGTTATAACCAATGTTCAAATTACCGGATTGAGCTTTTTCAATGTAGGTTTCCAAAAAGACACCCACAAAATATTTATATAAAATTTCTCCGGCTTTAAACAATTCTTCCTGTTCAAACGGATATTTTTCTTTATTATTAAAAATCGTCGCATAAATGGCATAATGAAACGAACGAAACATTCCCGCCACATCTTTCAACGGCGGTTGTTTCACTTTTCGGTCGCGAATGGTGCTTTCCGGTTCGCCTTCAAAATCTAAAATGTAAAAATCATCGCCATTAACCAACACTTGTCCTAAATGATAATCGCCGTGAATTCTGATGCGTTCCGATTTCATTTTCGTCCAATCGAAATCGACAAAATGTTTTCGAACTCCTCCCCTCTCCCGCGCGCGCGGCGGACCTCCCCTGCCGCCCGGCCATGCGACCAGCCCCCCATAAAAATCCGCGAGCGAGACGATGGCCACCTACCCGCACCTCTTCCGTCCCCTGGA
>JANJWE010000177.1 GCA_024709705.1 Flavobacterium sp.
GTGGTGTTCGTATTACCGGAGCCAATTTTGTTCCACCCAACGCCAATAAAGTTTCTGATTTATTAGATGAGTTGATTGATTTTGTCAATACAAATCCACTTGGTTTGAATGATATTGAAGTGGCAACTGTTTTTCATCATAAGTTAGTCTGGATTCATCCATTTTTTGATGGAAATGGAAGAACCGTTCGTTTAGCCATGAATTTATTATTGATGCGAAAAGGTTTTCCGCCAGCTATTATTTTAAAAAATGATAGAAAGAAATATTATGAAGCACTCAATCAAGCCAATTCAGGCAATTATCAAAAATTGATGTTATTGATGAGTCAGGCTTTGGAAAGAACATTGAATATTTACATCAGTTCCTTACCGGATAACGATTATGATTTTCAGGAAATTTCCAATATTGTCAGCGAACCCAATGAATTGCCTTACAGCCAAGAATACATCAGTTTATTGGCTCGCCAAGGAAAAATTGATGCTCACAAAGAAGGAAGAAATTGGTTCACTACCAAAAAAGCCATAGAAGAATATATGGCAAATAGAAAAAGGATGAGGTAGTTTTCAGTCGCAGTTTACAGTCGCAGTCTCAGTTAGCAGTATATCCTGCCTACTGAGACTGTAAACTGTGACTACTTTGTTTTCTCTCCCACAAAATAATCATTTGTGCTTTTAAACAATACATTAAATGTGGTTAAGCTTCCATAAATTCGTGTGATGTATTGTTGCAAATCAATTTTTTCTGCTTCATCTAAATTACTGGCGTTAATTTTTTGCTCCATGACTCTTAAACGGTCACGAACCATAATGATTTTATGGAAAAATGTATCAATCGGCACTTCTTTATTTTGCGTAGCTGTTCCGGGTTCTAGAATCAATTTTCCGCCTTTCCATTTGTCAGCTATCGGTACAATTTGTGACACATCCGACCATTTTTGCAATAAATTTTTCAGTGTTTTTTCTACTTCATAAAAACTTACCGAATCTACTTCGTCTTCAAGAGCTTCAATGACTTCAAATTCACTATCCACATCGATGGTTTCTAATCCATTTTCGATAAAAGTTACCCAATAATGTTTGGAAGTTACATTGGTT
This sequence comes from Flavobacterium sp., assembly GCA_024709705.1. Lineage (GTDB taxonomy): Bacteria > Bacteroidota > Bacteroidia > Flavobacteriales > Flavobacteriaceae > Flavobacterium. Next base: position 1,095 of record JANJWE010000177.1, read on the forward strand.
ACTACTCCTAAACCGTATTCGGCGTGCTTAATTCTGGAACCGATTCCTAGTATTTTCATATTTCAAGTTTAACGTTTAATTTTTCAAAAATAGAAATTGTTTAACAAATTCTTCTTATCTGTCTGTATAAATCTTGCTGTTAAAATTGTAACTTTGCGTTTTGCGAAAAAATCATGCAACATTCAGACGAAACGATTGAAATAATTGGTGCTCGGGCTCATAACCTCAAAAACATTGATGTACAGATTCCCAGAGAAAAACTGGTGGTCATAACCGGACTTTCAGGTTCGGGAAAATCATCCTTGGCTTTTGATACCATTTATGCCGAAGGACAACGACGATACATCGAAACTTTTTCGGCTTATGCTCGACAATTTTTAGGCGGATTGGAACGTCCGGATGTAGATAAAATTGACGGACTTTCGCCTGTCATTGCCATTGAACAAAAAACTACCAGCAAAAGTCCGCGTTCAACGGTTGGAACCATTACCGAAATTTACGATTTTCTACGATTATTATTTGCAAGAGCCGGTGAAGCCTATAGTTACAACACCGGCGAAAAAATGGTTTCCTATTCTGATGAGCAAATAAAAACATTGATTATTGACAATTTCAAGGGTAAACGCATCAATATTTTAGCTCCGGTTGTTCGTTCCCGTAAAGGTCATTATGCTGAGTTATTTCAGCAAATTGGCAAACAAGGTTTTGTAAAAGTGCGTGTGGATGGCGAAATTCAAGATATAGTTTCAGGGATGAAAGTCGATCGTTATAAAACCCACGACATTGAAATTGTAATTGACCGCATGCAAATAGAGAACGATGAAGAAACCGACAAACGTCTGGCTGAAAGCATCAAAACTGCAATGCATCATGGTGATGATGTGATGATGGTTATTGAGCATGAAAGCCAAGAGGTGCGTTATTTCAGTAGAACATTAATGTGTCCAACTTCGGGAATTTCCTATCCGAATCCGGAACCGAATAATTTTTCATTTAATTCGCCCAAAGGAGCTTGTGAATGTTGTAATGGTCTGGGAACCATCAATCAAATTAATTTGAAAAAAATTATTCCCAATCCAAAGTTATCAATTAAACAAGGTGGATTTGCTCCGCTTGGCGAATACAAATCGAATTGGATTTTCAAACAATTGGAAACGATTGGCGAAAAATATGGTTTTAAATTGACCGATGCCGTTGAAACCATTTCGGAGGAAGCTATGGAAATGATTTTGAATGGTGGTAAAGAAAAATTCTCGGTAGAATCGAAAACATTGGGCATCACCAAAGAATATAAAATTGAATTTGAAGGGATTTCCAATTTCATCAAAAATCAATTTGACGAAAGCAGTTCTACTTCCATTAAACGTTGGGCGAAGGAATTTATGGATGAAATTGATTGTCCGGAATGTGAAGGTTCTCGTTTGAAAAAAGAAGCCTTATATTTTAAAATCCATGAAAAAAATATTGCCGATTTATCGCAAATGGATATTTCGGAATTGAATGAATGGTTTTTGAATTTAGACGAATATTTATCCGACAAGCAAAAAGCCATTGCGGTTGAAATTACAAAAGAAATCAAGGCACGTTTACAATTTTTGTTGGATGTAGGTTTGAATTATTTATCGTTAAACCGAAGTTCTAAATCGCTTTCGGGTGGTGAAGCACAGCGGATTCGATTGGCTACACAAATTGGTTCGCAACTAGTTGGGGTTTTATATATTTTGGATGAACCGAGTATTGGTTTGCACCAACGCGATAATGAACGATTGATTAACTCGTTAGAAAATTTGCGAGATATTGGCAATTCCGTTTTGGTGGTAGAACACGATAAAGACATGATTGAACGAGCCGATTGG
>JANJWE010000217.1 GCA_024709705.1 Flavobacterium sp.
TGCTGTATTCTTCGTCTTCGTTCATTTATGTTTTATTTGTAGCACAAAGTTTCACTAAGTTTAACACGATGTAACACCATGTTATATAATTAATCTTTTAATTCCGTCTTTTAATGATTTCTTATAAAAATTTAAAAGTAGTCCTAATTTACAGTTCGAAAGCCGCATACAGGTCAAACACTGAGCAGTGTGTTCAATCGTAAAATCTTCAACTACCTTTAATTCAACTATTACTTTGTTGTTTATAATCAAATCAACTCTATATCCACAATTCATCCTTATTTCTTCATAAATCACCGGAAATGATTTCTCCTGCTCAACATCCAATCCACATTTTATCAATTCATACGCTAAACATTCTCTATAGACTTTTTCTAACAATCCTGAACCTAATTTTGTATGTACTTTATAAGCACAATCTAAAACAATTCGACTAATCTCGTTTTCTTCAATCCTAGTAGTTGAGTCTTCATTTATTTAATTCTTTGAGCAACTTCGTGCCAAACTTTGTGCAGCTTTGTGCTTCAAAAACTTACTTCTCAATCGTATCCAACTCTACCTTCAAATTGTTGATGATAAACTCTTGTCTGTCCGGGGTGTTTTTACCCATATAAAACTCGAGCAAGGTTTCGATTGAAGTGGCTTTGTCCAACATTACGGGATCTAAACGAATGCTTTCGCCAATAAAATGCTTGAACTCATCGGGTGATATTTCTCCCAAACCTTTGAATCGGGTGATTTCGGGTTTGGGTTTTAGTTTTTCGATGGCATTTACCCGCTCTTCTTCACTGTAACAATAAATGGTTTCTTTTTTGTTTCGCACCCTAAACAATGGGGTTTGTAGGATGTACAAATGCCCTTCTTTGATTAATTCGGGGAAGAATTGCAGGAAGAAGGTGATTAACAACAAGCGAATGTGCATCCCGTCTACGTCGGCATCGGTGGCAATTACGATATTGTTGTAACGCAAATTGTCATAATCTTCTTCGATATCTAATGCGGCTTGCAAGAGGTTAAACTCTTCGTTTTCGTACACAATTTTTTTGGTCATTCCGTAGGAGTTGAGCGGTTTACCCCGCAAACTGAAAACGGCTTGTGTATTTACATCACGCGACTTGGTTATGGAACCCGAAGCCGAATCCCCCTCGGTGATAAAAAGGGTACTTTCTAAACTTCTTGGGTTTTTGGCATCGGTTAGATGGACGCGGCAATCGCGTAATTTTTTGTTGTGTAAACTCGCTTTTTTGGCTCTTTCTTTGGCTAATTTTCGAATACCCGAAAGTTCTTTACGTTCCCGCTCGGCCTGCAATATTTTCTTCAAAAGAGCATCGGCTATTTCGGGGTTTTTGTGTAAATAGTTGTCGAGTTTGGTAGATATAAAATCATTGATGAATGTACGCACTGTAGGGCCATTGGGACCGATATCTGTAGAACCTAATTTGGTTTTGGTTTGCGACTCAAAAACGGGTTCTTCTACTTTGACAGAAATGGCAGAAACGATGGATTTTCGGATATCTGACGCTTCAAAGCCTTTGTTGTAAAAATCACGAATGGTCTTGACAACCGATTCTCTGAACGCATTCAAATGTGTACCTCCTTGTGTGGTATTCTGACCGTTTACAAACGAATGGTATTCTTCTGAATATTGGGATTTACTGTGAGTTATGGCTATCTCTATATCATCTCCTGCCAGATGAATAATGGGATATACTCTATCTTCATCTGCAATGTTTTCTTCTAATAAATCTTTTAAACCGTAATCGGAATAAAATTTTTCGCCGTTGTAATAAATGGTTAATCCCGTATTGAGGTAGCAATAGTTTTTGAGCATTTTGATGATATACTCATTGCGGTATTTGTAGTTTTTGAAAATGGTTTCATCGGCCACAAAGGCTACCTTGGTACCTCTTCTCTTGGTTGATTCTTGGATTTCTTCTTCCAAGGTTAGATTCCCCGCAGAGAACTCGGCGGCTTTTTGTTGGTTATCGCGAACGGATTCTACACGGAAATAATTGGACAACGCATTAACCGCCTTGGTACCTACTCCATTTAAACCTACTGATTTTTTGAAGGCTTTGGAGTCGTATTTACCACCGGTGTTCATTTTTGAAACCACATCTACCACTTTTCCTAATGGGATTCCTCTACCGTAATCTCGAACGGTAACCATTTTATCTTTGATGGTTACTTCGATGGTTTTACCGGCTCCCATCACAAACTCGTCGATGCAGTTATCGAGTACTTCCTTGAGTAAGATGTAGATACCGTCATCGGGGGATGAACCGTCTCCGAGTTTTCCGATGTACATACCGGGACGCATACGGATGTGTTCTTTCCAATCGAGTGAACGGATATTGTCTTCGGTGTATTGATTTTGCTCTAACATAGCGGATTTGTGGATTTTGTGCTAATATAACGGATAAAGCAAAAAATTAAAAGGATTCGGGTTTAAAGTTATTAAGATACATATTGACAGGGTTGGCGGTTAGGGGAATTATCATTGGTATGGTGAAAGCCTCAATCGATAAGGTGTTCAATTTCGGCGTATTGGATGCCTGTGTAGTGGCAAAACTCTTGAAATGTGATGAATTGGTGCTTTTCTTTCCGGTAGTGTTCTTTCATTTTGCCCATAAGGTTTTGGGCATAGCGTTTGCTTTTTCCGGTGATGAACTGAATGTCGTCTGAGGTTATGCTTACTCTTCGTCTTTTCATACTGTATGGCTTTTAATATCCTCACCCCCGACCCCTCTCCAAAAGAGAGGGGGGACCGAACGGTTCTGGTTTGTGTTTTATTTTTTCAATTCAACTATTTTTAGTTTTTGTATTTTTTAGGTTGGACCTTGTTCCCTTTATTATCCCTTTATTATCCCTTTATCTTCCCTTTATCTTCCCTTTATGTTCTTTGATTGAATTATTCGATTTTTGGATTTTTGGATTGTTATTTTATGTTATAAAAGCTACTTCAAATTTACGAAAAAAAAGGATACGAATGCTGTTTTTTTATGCACAATTGTGTTGATAAACGCATGAAGTGAATGTGTTTTTTGTATTGATATTTAAGTAGTTATACATTTGAAAATAATTTTAAATTTTTATGCTATGGCAAAATTAAATGGAATCCTCAAGATTGAGGGAACGTTGGAAAATCTGACGTTTTACAAGAGTGCTGATGGGCACATGGTACGCACGAAAGGTGGCGTAAGTCGGAATCGTATTTTGAATGATCCGGCGTTTGTTAGAACTCGTGAAAACGGGGTTGAGTTTGGGCAAAGTGCTCAAGCCGGTAAGTTATTGCGAATGGCAGCCGGTCAATTGGTTTTTAAGGCCAAGGATAGTAAATTATCGAGCCGGATGTTGCAGGTGATGGCTTCGATAAAGAATGCCGATTTGGTGAGTGCCCGCGGTGAACGGAAAGTAGCCCTTGGGATTCAGACTGAGGAAGGCAAGCAGGCTTTGCGAGGATTTGACTTTAACCAGCGAGCTGTTTTACCGGCAGTATTGTATGCTCCTTACAGTTTGGATGTAGCTACGGGAGGCATTAGCTTGGCCGATTTTAATCCGGTGCAGCAATTGCGAAATCCGCAGGGAGCGACGCATTTCTCGATGCAGAGTGCGTTTTTGAAATTGGATTTTGAGAGTGGTGTTTCGTCTATAACCTACAGTGATGTGGTTAATTTGGGCACCCAAAGTGGCGAAGCTACCCATGCATTGACTCCTACCTCTGTGCCTGATGGAAGCGGTATTTCGTTTTACTTGTTTTTGATTGAGTTTTTTCAAGAAGTCAATGGCGTGCAATACCCTTTGAACAATGGGGCTTTTAATGTGTTGCATATTGTAGACGTACAGTAACTTTTTGCTCCCCCATCTGCTGTGAACTCCCAAGCTTATGGTTTGGGAGTTTTTTTTGGGTATTTTTTTGACAATTATAAGAAAAAGTTGTATTTTTAGGCTTTCTTATACGCCAAAATCATGCATCTCATCTTACCCAAAGGGTTGGATTTACACGCCTTAGTAGCTGCCTACCCGCCTTCGTTTTCTGCTTTTAAAGTTGATAAGTTAGCTTACATTCTTCACGCGGTTGCTACTATACCGGTTTATACCAAAAAATCGGAGCTTATTGATGACTATGTCCCGCTCTCGTCTCGTATATTGAATACGTTGTTGGGGAACTACAAGCCCCATTTGAATTATGCCGTAAAATTGGGTTTATTGCAAAAACATCCCACCTTAAAGTATCAGGTTGGGGAGCATTGTACGTTGTATCAATTTACGGAATCGTATCGGGATTTTGGTGCGGTATATTATTTGAAAGATTTTGTTTTGAGGCGAAAGCTCAACTCCTTTTATGCCGAACTCAAGGCCACTACACATAACTATGGGTATTTGAATAAATGGTTTACAAAAAAGTTGGTTATCGATTCGGATTTGGTACTGGCCTTTTTGGAAGAAGAATGTTTTTTAAAATATTCGAATCCTCATTTGCGAGATTATTCGATAGTGAAGCAAAAGGCAAAGAGTCCGTTTGAGCAGTATGTGTATTCAAAGTTGTCTGTACAGTTTTTGGAGTCGCATCGGTATTTGTGTAAAGTAGATTCTAAGGT
>JANJWE010000218.1 GCA_024709705.1 Flavobacterium sp.
ACCGAAATTATGAGTAAAAAGAGTAATTAAGGAAGCAAGTCTTTCGGGGTAACAAATTGAATAGATTGCCCGGATTGTAATAAAGTCTCGATGAAGTGAACAAAGGCCGCTTTCGATTCGTTTTTGTGAGCTAAAGACAACATAAACGGATGAGCACTCACCGTATAGGTGTCATAGGAAGTTGACAAAATATGGTCTAAAACCTTTGTATCAAACCCATTGTAATGATTTTCTAAAACCAAAACTCCCCGATGGAAATACGTTCTACCGGTTAAATTTGAAAATTTTTTAAATAGTTTTGAGGCAATTGAACGATGCGATATTCGAATCCAACGGTAACCCTGTTCTTTTAATAATGGAAAAACCGAATCTAAATTTCCCATTTTAAACAAAGGGTAAAGTCCGCGATCTCCAAAACTGTAGGCTCCTTTAGAAATCCATGTCATGGGTCGATTGTGAGGGGGAACAAAACCAACAACAGACTGTGAAGTAGGAAGAACAGCATCTAAAGCTTTTTTACTTCGAAATAAACTCTTGGAAACTTGTTTTTCCGTAAATAACGGAATCCACTCGTGTTTCCAACTGTGCGATGCAATTTCATGTCCTTGAGAAGCAATCTCAGATATTAAATCCGGAAAAAATAAAGGATAAGGTCCGGGCTCTGCAGAAAATCCGGTTATAGCAAAACAACTTCGTAACGCATTTTCTCGAAGAACTTGAAGAATGAAACGCACATTCTCTATCTCGGTTTCAAAATTCTCAAAATGAAAATTATAAGGATAGGTTGAATTAACCTGACCAATACCACCATCAAAATCCCAAATAAGTATAATTTTCTTTGTTTTAAATGTTTTCATCAGAATCAATATAGGTGTAAAAAAAAGTTTTGGTCAGTAATAGTTTTTTCAAAGACAAATCTGCAGTGTAAAAAATAATTTCAGTAGGGGTTCCAAAACGAATAAACCCCAAACGCCGCAATCGCTTATCAACCAAATGATTCGAAGCTAAAATCCGAATACTACCCTGACTATTGGATTTCAACAAAAGGAGGTGTTGCAACATTTTCCACAACTCCTTATAGGTCTGGGCTGTATAGGAGGCTACATAAAACCTATCATTTTGAAAATAGCCGGAAAAAGATAAACCAAAATTTGTAGAAAAACAGCGAACACCGGAGTAATAATTTTCAAAACTCGGATAACGCCAAGCTACAAAAGAATCATCCTGTTCTATACCCACAACACTCAAATCAAATGAAGTTTTGTGTGACGTATATTTATTGGGTGAAATTTCTTGGTACAATGAACGATTAAAAATTGAAAACAAACGAACGGCAACTAAAAAAGGATTGGGTATCCAATTTAAAACCGGTATAGACTTCTTTTTATAACGCAGCAAATCTCCCAATCGATAAGGAAATACATATTTGAAACCACCTGATAAGGATTGATACCCCATGCGTTTCATAGATTTGGATGCTGAAGGACTAGGATCACTTCCCAGAGTTATGGGGCAATTCGCATGAGCAGCCTCATACAATAATTGGGCAACACCTTGCCCTCTGTATTCCGGATCTATCATTAAATCACAGGCCCATTGAGCGGCTATTCGCTCTCCTTCAACTTGGAGCCAAACCGGTATTACACCAAATTGACCTATGACTTTGGAACCATCAACAGCTAATAAAAATGAATGGGTAGACACGCCGGGTTTTGACCTAAATTTCCAATATATGTATGACGGGATTCTGCGTCTGGTTTTGGTCCAATGACGCAAAGCAAAGTCAGAATGAGCTTTCTCCCACTCTGGTCCGTAAGGTTTTATTTCTATCATACCGCTGCCAACATTTTAGAACTCATACGCCATGATTTGAATACTTGAAACAAAACCAAAGGCAATAAAAGCGGAATAAACACAAAAGACAAAAACAACAAAAACTTGTTCTTTTTCAATCGATAAGGGACTAAAGAAGGTAAAATAGACTGTAAAATATAATACCTTGACAAAGACGTTCCAAAGTACTTTCTACTCAAATACAAAACGCTGGGAACGGGTCTCGGCCCGAGTAATTTCTTGGGTCGCCAACCGTCCCAACTACCCATTTGACGCAATCCGCCCTCCGATACTTTCAAATGAATTCGGTTGGCTTTACAATTGGAAATGTTTTTATATCCATTCAAATAACAACGTAAACCATACTCCCCGTCTCCCATGCGTTGTTTCTCAAATTGCAAATCAAAATAACCTATGCTTTCAAAAATGGATTTCTTCAAAAGCACATTCCCGGTATCCAATTGATCACTCCATCGAAAATAACGGTAATGTTTGGGAATTTCGGCTCCTATTACACTTAAGGAAACACCGGAAGATAAATCGGCTTGAAAAAAATCTAAGGTTTTCAAATGGTGTTCAATCCAATCGGGGTCAACCAAAGAATCATCATCATACAACAAAATATAGGAACCCTTAGCTTTTTGAATGGCTTCGTTCCGAGCTTTCCACAAAGCTTTCTCTTTTTGGTACCAAAAATGCAAATCCAAATGCCATCCTTCGTAGAAAGACGCATCAAAAGGTTCCGATTGATCGACAACTATAACTTCAAAATGGGTATAGGTTTGGCGTTCCAAATCCCGTAAAACATCTTTCAGATAAGTATAGCGATTGAGTGTGGGAATCACTACCGAAATAAAGGGACGTTCGGCCAACAAGGGACTGGTAAAGGAATCGTAATCGGTATAAGGTAAAGCTTGGTTGGCATAATCAAAACGAGATACATGACGCGTTTTCCAAAAAGCGGTAAATTCTGCAAAAGGATTATGAAAAGTAAATACCCGCAATACTAAAGTGTAAACTACCCAAGCTACGTGCACATTTTTTCTCAAAAAACGGTATTCGTCTGCTAAAGGGAGTTGGGGAGTATTCCAAACATTCAAACCCGCTTCTGGCTTACTTTGAATTACGCCTCTTTGAAATGCGGTCCAAGCCAAATCCCGCTCACAGGCCTCTGCACTTTGGTAACCCAAATCTTTTTCAAATGAAATTGAGTTCTGAAGCAATTGCTCTTGACTCGGAAAATAAGCATAATCCTGCTTAGGCCTCAAGTTAAAGTACCAAGTAGGTTTTACATATCGAAGAAAAGAAAAAAGCATAAGTTGAGAACCACGTTAAAATTGATTTTTCAAAGCTAATCATTTAAAGTTACGGGCAAAAATTTCCGAACACAATCTCCTCCCCTTTAAATTTACATGCAAGCGGTCGTAAAACAACATTTTATCTGAAATCAAATCGGAATGATTCACAACGGAAAATGATGTAGGATACTCGCAACGTGTGGCATACAAGGGCGACTGATACAAAACCAAAGAAATGGAATGCTCTTCACAAAACTGTACAATCTTCTCCAAATAGGGATTTTTGACTTCAGGATTTTTATACTGCAATCCGGAAACTTTTGGCAACTGAGCCTGTATTTCGGGATAACTGTAATTCCCAAAAGCGTCAAAACGATTTCTCTTATGGGGTTGAACGGCAGCCAATAAAGAAGGATAAAACAATTCGGTATTAAAATAACTTACCCCCACTAAAGGAACATAACGGCTAGCCGTATAAACCGAAAACAAATCTGTATCCAACGCACTAAAATAATCCTTGACATAACCTTCGCGAATATGTGGTAAAAATCGATAATCATTGGCACTCAATTGCGGTGTTGCATTGGAAACATCCTCAGGAACCAATGCCAATACAACCGTTTTAGTTGTATGTCCACAAGCATACAAATGGTGTAACATTAAATAATGAGAACTCATCGACGTATCATCCATACTAAAATTGACCCCTTTTTTCCCGGTTATCGAATCAATCAATCGAGTATCCAAAGTGGTCAATCCGGTACTCGAGCCCAAAACCACATAATCAAAAGAGGTGGGAGGAAAAGCGTTTTTCACAAATTGAGGTTTATAAAAAACAGAGCGTTCCAAAAATTTCAAACTCAAAAAGGACACCCCTTGCAATACCACAAACAGAATGAATCCATACCCCAAAAACTTATACAAAAATGCTCTCATAGCTAAAATTGAAAATAAATAAAACTCATTTGATTTTTAAAAGCTCCCATAAAGAAAATCATAAAAATCAAAACCACAACCAGTGATTTAGACAATTGGATTTCAAAAGCATTTTTTCGAACATGACGCCATTCTATAACCAACAGAAATACTATCGAAACCAAACAAATTAAAGTTAATAAAAGGTACTTAGCACTTTTAGTAAAAAAGGCAAGTGAAGGGGAATGCCAATCAAATAGACCAACGATATAGTGAAAGGCATCTGTAACGGTATCTGCTCTGAAAAAGATCCAAGCCATGCACACCATCAAAAAAGTGAAAGCTACTTTGTGAATATCACGCCAAGTATATCCGGGCGTCAAAACCGAATTCCGATTGGTTTGAGTCAATAACAAAGGTAAAAACAACAAAGCATGAATCAAGCCCCATATAATAAAAGTCCAATTGGCTCCATGCCAAAAACCACTTACCAGAAAAATAACAAAGGTATTGCGAATACTAAGCCATTTGGAAACCCTACTCCCTCCTAGCGGAATGTAAAGATAATCCCGAAACCAAGTGGATAAAGAGATATGCCACCTTCTCCAAAAATCGGCTATATCTTTGGCAAAATAAGGAAAGTTGAAATTTCGCAACAAATCAATCCCAAACAACTTAGAAGTTCCTAAAGCGATATCCGAATAGCCACTAAAATCACCATAAATTTGAAAAGCAAATAAAATACTACCCATCCACAACTCGGGTGCTGACAAGGTAGCCGACTGCGAAAAAAGTTGATCCACAAAAAATGCACAATGATCGGCTATTACCACTTTTTTGAACAAACCCCACACAATTTGCTTGACTCCTTGAAGGGCCTGCGAAGTTTTAAACACCCGTTTCTTTTTAATTTGGGGCAATAAATGCGTTGCACGTTCAATCGGACCGGCTACCAATAATGGAAAATAACTTACAAAAAGAGCATAGGATACAAAATGTGATTCTGCCGGAATACGTCTTTTGTAAATATCAATCACATACGACAATCCATGAAACGTATAAAATGAAATACCTACAGGAAGTATAACATCTAAGGTTTGCATATGGACTTCAAAACCCAACTGTCCCAAAAGAGAAGCAAAAGATTCGGCAAAAAAATTATAATACTTAAAAACACCCAAAAAACCGATATTAACCGATATAGTTAACCAAAACCAAAAGGTGCGATACCGCTCTGTAGTAGCTCGTTGCATTTGAAGTCCGGCAGTATAATCCAATACCGTTGAGAATAACAATAAAAACAAAAACCGCCAATCCCAACACGCATAAAAATAATAACTGGCCACTAACAATAAGGCATTTTGCAAACCCAACGCTTTTTGATTTACCATCCAATACATGGCGAAAACCAAGGGCAAAAAAAGTAAAAATTCCAATGAATTAAATAACATACTTAATCTCTTTTTTGTGAATAAAAAGCAGCAAAAGATTGCTGTTGCAGCTCTAAACCATATCCGATCTGAACGCGTTTGTAAGCTCTTGCCCGAAACTCCGATTGAACCGCAGGACTCAGTTGAGTCACTTCTATCAATTGTGCTGCCAAAGCTTTCGGATTGCGTTTGGGCACGACCCATCCGGTTACTCCGTGTAATATATTTTCGTCCAAACCGTCGGCATCACTTACCACACACAATAATCCGGAAGCTTGGGCCTCCAAAACGGCGTTGCAAAAACCTTCTTGAAAACTGTATTGAATATAAATTTGATGGTCTTGATAAAGTGCCAGAACCTCTGCATGAGGGAGTTTTCCTTTAAAAAATACACGCTCTGTGAGTCCCAATTGATAGACGGCAAACTGCAATCGCTCCAACTCGGGTCCCGACCCTACAATGGTATATGTAAAATCAACTCCTTCCTGTTGTAAAATTGCTAAAGCGGTTAAAACCGACTCCAATCCTTTTTTCCAATGCAACCGCCCAACGGTCAATAACCGATAAGGTGAAGCTAAGGCACGATCTGAAGGTTTGAAATCTTCCAATTTCAGAGCGGGTGGGATTATTTGAATGAAATGTTCTGGCACACCACAAGCCATCAGATGTTGCTTCATTTGCTCGGAAAGCACATGATAACATACCGTTTTAGAAAACAATTCCCGGTAACAACCCGGATGCTTTACAGGATAAATAAACAAATCAAATCCCCGAAAACTTACTCCCATTTGGGCTCCAATAGCTTCTGCTACATGAATGCGTCCCAAAGCTAAAGTTCCAAACCCAAAATGAAGCCAATCTAAAGTGTAAGGTAAAAAATGAGCATTGATTAGAACATTTTGAAAGGCTTTAAAATAAGAGTTCTCATTTTTAAAATGCAGTGAAAATAACCGAAATGCTTTGGGAAAATTGAAAAGCAAATACCCAATAACTCGAAACCACTCCCAAAACCACCGTTTATGAAAACGATACAACGAAGGAGCCACTACTACATTACACAAATCAAAAGAATACGTAGGCGGCTCTTTTACAAACAAAAGCACTTCATGCCCTTCACGTTTCAAACCTTCTATTTTAGACCTGAAAAAGGTTTCCGAATAGGCTGGAATAGCAGGAAGTACAAGACCTATTTTCATGAGTTAAAAGAATAAAGCGATTCGAAACCGGCCAACATCAATTGTGCCGAATGTTGTGCCTCTATAGTAGCTCTTGCATTCTCCAATAGACGTAAACGGGAAACGGCATCCAACTGTTGCAATTCCAAAAGTTTCGCAACTGCACCTTCTACATCTCGGGTTGGAAATACAAAACCATTCACCCCGGAACGAACTACTTCGGTCATTCCCCCGGAATCGGATGACACGACCAAAGTCCCCAAAGCCATCGCTTCCAGAACTACATTGGCAATTCCTTCCTTATAACTGGGTAAAAATAACACGTCTGCTTTTTGAATATACCCCGAAACTGCTGCCGGAGGTACTGGTGGTAAAAAAAATACACTATCCAAAAGATTCAATTGTTCACATTGAAACAACAATTCTTCTGTAGGCTCAACACCCAATAATTCATAGCGAAAATGAATTCCTCTTTGTTTCAATTGATAAGCCACATCCAATGCAAAAGGATACGCTTTTATCCAATGTGCTCTTCCTACAGACAAAAGGGTAAAGACTTCTTGAGGTTGTGGCGATGGATTAAACTTCCATTCTGTAAGCGACAAACCACTGTAAATAACGCGAATAGATTGGGCTGGTGCCCAATAACGTTGGGCTTCTTGAGAAATCGCTTCAGATACCGCATGAAAGGCATCTACTTCAGGAAAATAAGTTCGATAAAGTTCTGCCAATTGAGGATCACAAATCGGACTGTAATTGATGTGAGCCCCGCGAAGACTCACTACATAACGCATTCCAAAATGCTTAACCCAAGCCCAATCCGCAACCGACTTAGCCCACTGCAAATGAAAAACATCCGGTTTGTGATACAAAACCGGATAATATTTTATCCGATGGGAATAGGTAAATCTTCCCTCCTCTTGCAACATCCGATCCAATTTCTGTTTCGCCTTAGGTTGAAATACAGTCAACAAAAAAGCATACCGCAAAAAAAACAAATAACGTGTCCATCCTTTGGAGGGCCCCACAACCCGTAAAAAAGGAGAATCATAAACCACTCTGCGACGAACCGACCCCATTAACAAAACCGAATATTCCATTTGTGCCAACCCCAAAGCCAAACGTTCCAAAAAAGGAGCCGGAGGCACTTCTCCGGTATAGAGAGCTATCGTTTTTCGTTTCATAACTTATGAATTTTAGAAAAAACCGATAGGGTAAGTAATGTACTTATCACATGAGAGTGAGCCAAATGAGCTCCCGAAGTAAATCCATCATAAAAACGTTGTACCAATGCGGTATCTACCCAAGAAGAAAAATGAGGGTTTTCAAACAACCATTCTTCCAGTTTTGCAGCATTTTCCGGACCTAAAAACTGATTCTCATAATTGTTCCGAACCAATTTTTGATTCCCAAACAAAGGCTTCCAGACCGAATTAACCCATTTTTGTTTTACTCGAAAAGGAAAATTCCAAGGAAAAGTGTTCCACGTATAAGTATACAAGTTAAACGGACGATGGTCTTGCCAAGTGATTTGAGCCAATCCCGGATTCCGCAGTTTCAAATAAGCTATTTGAATCTGTCGCCCGGCCAAATAAGCCTCGGGTACCGAACAGATAAAAGCACACATCCGATTGTCATAATAAGGTAAGAGCATAGGTTTGTGTGCCCCAAAAAACTGAAGATTTACACTGGTCCATCGAGGAGCCCAGTACCGGCTCTTAAAAGCACGTATGCGAGCATTGGCATTAGTAGGTATCGAAATTTGGGTCAATCCCTCTCGAATTCGAGTTTCGAGATAAGATGAAAAATCCCCATCTAAATTCCAACTTTCCCATAAGGCTTCAGCAAAGGGTATACCTTGTTTCTTTAAAACTTTTTCATACAACACTTTAACCTGACCTTCAAAATCCAAATCATCCGGCACATGCATATCATCAAACAAAACATCACCCCAATGCCCCAAGCAAAACACATCACCCATTGTCTTCCATCGCTCCATTACAGCTACTTGACGCGGATGGGTAAACTCGGTATAGCAACCGTTTACGCTGCCTACCTGTTCAATTACATCCCACAAATAACCGGGTGGGATTACCCATTTTTCAAAAGGAAATCCACACACTTCTGCTATTTGTTTGCTGTAAAAGGTCTCTTCGTGGCCTCCGACCAATTCATAACTGTAACTCTTTACATCGGCTCCTAAATGATGTAAAGCCGCAGCCAGAGTCCTGCTGTCTAATCCTCCGGAAAGAGGTAGTATAACTTTTCTATGAGCAACTTGCTCCGCAATAAGGGTTTCAAATAAAGTAGCAAATTCCTGAACCACTGTTTCAAAAGACCGCTCAACTGGGGCATAATGCCACTCAAAATAAGGTTCTTCCGAAAACACGTTCCCTTTTTCGGAATCTAACGTATAATGGGTTCCCGGTCGCAGTACTTTTTGACCTTCAAAATACGTATCTTGATCAAAGAAAA
>JANJWE010000238.1 GCA_024709705.1 Flavobacterium sp.
TACAAGGGAAAGAATTGGATATGGGAACTGAATTTGACTTCTTTGGAGAGGAAGCTTCACACAATTATTTGAAACTAAAGTCGGAAGTTTTGAAAAATAGAGAAATGCTCCGCAATGTAATGGTACAAGTTGGTTTTAAAATGTTTCAATCCGAATGGTGGCATTATAATCTTCCCGTTGAACTGGGTTTCTCGGTGGCCAATTTTAAGTGGGATTGTAAAAATTAATTATCTACAACACAGTGTAAATAATCCATAAAAAAATTACTGGGACGACTGAATGTTTTTAAGATCTCCGAATCCAATTCCTTTTTAATCATGTAGTCTTTTGTTTCGGTGCTGTATTTAATTCGAATCAATTCAATTGGACTATTCTGAATTTCTTCTATGGTATTCTTCAAAAAAAGAAAATTGGCAGTCACAATCCGAACATTTCGTTCATCGTTTCTAAAAAAATTACCACAATTTTCGGTTTCGGTGTGAAGTAGCGTTATAATTTTTCCGTTTTCTAATTTGATGTAAATTTTAGAATTAGGGTCTATACATAACGCTTTTATAAATTCGTTATTTTTTTGAATGTTTTGTAATGTTAAAAAAGGTACTCCATTACTATTGGAAAGCGAAAAGAATAAGAAATTTTCATTGTTTCCAAAAACACGTTCATACATTAAAATTTCTTTTGTGGTTCGTAATGTTCCCAAACTATCTGTAATATTTTCTGTAAAATCACATTTTTTTTGGGACCATAAAGATGTTTGAAAAAGTAAGAAGCACACGAAAAGGGATCGAAATACCATTTTTATATTTTTTTGCAAAGTAAAACAATTTTTAATTCATTCCTATCGGTTGTAAAAAAACAATACGTAGTTCCTCCATCACTGATTTTCCACTTTTTTTTTAAATTATCCACAGTTTCCGAGAAATTTCGAGTGGTTATATTTGCTTTTGTGTTTTGTAAAAAGGTTTTCATATTGTTCTTTTGGTAAGTAAAGAAATGATTTATTTCAAAAACTCTGCCACAAAAGGGTAGAAGTTCATTTGAAGTGTAAAGATGAGAGTTAGGGTGTAATTTATATAAATTATATGCCAAAGCCAACTCTTTGAATCCACCTGATTTCATAATTGCAGCATTCGGTTCATATAAGTATTTTAGAGGTTCACTGTAGTTAGGTTCTTTGCTGATTTGGTTTAAATAAAATTCAAAAACTTCTTCATTTTTGTTATTCAAGTTAATTGTTTTCAAAAGAGTGGGACCTTTGTGATTTTTTTCTAAAATCCAAAGTAATTCCTTTACTTCATTATTTAAAGCAACAATGTGGATTTCCTTACAATTTTTAATTTCTTTTAAACCCGCGGTGATATCTAGAAGTGGAGCTGTTTTTATTAGAATATTTGAACTGATTTCAAAATACGTTTCTAACATTTCCGGTACATTAGGTTCACAATCTTCCAATAAAAAAACTTTTCCTTTACTTGAGTTTCTTCGAGATGGATCAAGGTAAAGCCAGTCTATTTTTTCTGTAAATGTTTTAAGAAAATCATGACTATTGCCCTTGAAAAATTTTACATTGTTAATTCCAAGACTTTTAAAATTTGACTCAACTATTTCTGAAAGGTCTACGTTTTGCTCGCAATGAAAAACAGTGTTTAATTTTTGAGCAAAATAATAGCAATCCACCCCAAAACCACCGGTTAAATCAATTAATGTATCGCCTTTAATCAAAGAAGATTTATATTGAGCCGTTTCTTCAGAAGAAGTTTGTTCAATTGAAATTTTGGGAGGATATAGTATCTTTTCGTTAGTAAACCATGTAGGTAATTTTGATTTCGACTTTTCTCGACTTTCAATTTGTTCCAGAATTAATTTCCAGTCAATATCCGGGAATGGGTTTTTTTGTAAAGCAATTTCGGATACAGGAATACCTAATTTGGATTTAATAAATAATTGAACCGTATCTTGGAGCAAATAATCTTTTAACATTGAGGAAAGAGTTCTAAATTTTTCGAGTAATAACTTTCACAATTTTATTATTTGGAAAAAATTCTTTAGCCAATACTTTGATGATGGTATAAAATGGAACCGCAATAATCATTCCTGTAATTCCGGATATAAATCCGGCTATTAAGATTACCAAAAATATTTCCAGGGGGTGTGATTTTGTGCTGTTTGAAAAAATAAGAGGTTGATTGACATTATTATCTATAATTTGAACTATAAAAAAACCAATTACAACGTAAATCGTAGTGGGTAGCATTTCGGTTTGAAAGTCTGATCCAATCCCTCCAATAAGTGTTAGCGTAGCTGCTAAAAACGTTCCTATTAAAGGACCTACATAGGGTATGATGTTTAAAATGGCACAAAGAAATGCAATGATTAAAGCGTTTTTCACATCGAATACGGCTAAGACGATAAAGTACAAAATAAAAACAATGAAAAGTTGAAGTAATAAGCCTATGAAATAACGGGATAAAAGATGATAGATTTTTTGAATCGAGTTTAAAATTTCATCTTCAAACTTATTTGGAATTATTTTTTGAAAACTTGTCCAAAATACATTTTTGTCTTTTAAAATAAAAAATGTAATAAAAAAAACAGTTGCTATTCCAATGCCTATTGAACTCAGTGTACTAAAGAAATGATTTAAAATTGCAGGAACAAAATTAAAGTTTAAAGAAGAAGCTACATCTAAGTCTTTAAAAACACTTTCCAATGCAATATGATGCTGATTCAAGTACAATAGGAAATCAGAATAAATAACACCAAAATTTTGCTGTATTTCATCGCGGTTTAATAAAGATAAACTTTGAACTTGAGTTGAAATTAAAGGAACGAAAAGTAAGCTAAAAAGTATTAAAAGTACTATGAAAAGAAGGAGTGTTGTGACAACTGCCCAAAAATTATTGAATTTAATTTTTTTTAAAAGCTCAACTATAGGATTGCAAATCAAAGAAAATACTAATGCACCAATTAAATAGAATAGAACCGTTTGAATAGTATACAAAAAATACAAATTTAAGCCAATTATAACTAATATTCCAAGAGCTCGTAGAATGCCATTAGCAATTATTTTTGATGTTATCATAATCAAATAAGTTTGCATAAAAATAAAAAAACTCGCCATTAAAAGGCGAGTTTTTATAAAATATTTGCAATAACTTATTGAGCAAAAGAATTTCTTGGACCACCAGCTGCAAAAATGGCTAGCATTCTGCTTTTTTGACCATTAGAAAACATATACATACAAGCATCATCAGAATAATCCATATAATTCATTGTCATCTCTCTTGGAGTTCCGGAACAAGTTGAAAAATGAGGTTGAGATGGACATCCATAGTTAGGACCGTTGTGTACAGGTGTATCTGCTACAAAGTCATTTCCACAAGTTGTATCTCCCCAAATGTGACGTAAATTCATCCAGTGACCTACTTCATGAGTAGCTGTTCTACCTTTATTAAATGGAGCTGTAGCTGTACCGGTGTTTCCAAAATATCTGGAATCAATTACAACACCATCTGTAGATAAACTTCCTCCTGGAAATTGAGCATAACCCAAAATTCCACCACCAATAGTACAAACCCACATGTTTAGATTTGTAGCCGGACTAGTTGGTGCGATACCTCCTTTTTTAGAGTTTTTCATATCATTACGAGTACCCCAAGATGTTTTATTGGTTTGTTTTCGGATAACTTGTTCCAATACAAAGCGAATTCCAACATTGGCTTTAACTCCTGAGAAATCAGCCGGAACCATATTGAAATCAGGATTTTGTCCATTAAAATCTTGATTTAATACATCAATTTGTGATTGAATTTGAGCTAATGATATATTTTCAGCAGTTGTACGATAAAGTACATTTACAACAACCGGAATTTCAATTACTCCGTTTACCAAACGATTACTAGCAATAGCTTCTTGTGTAAAAGTTTCAATATCTCGCATTCTAGTCCCCAAACTTGGGTCACTTTTCAGTTGTTCTTCCAGCACATGCATAGATCCACAACCTCTTTGTGCAGCAAAGTGTACCGCACTTTTTTCGTCTAACTTAGCAGATTCCTCTTTGGAGCATCCTAATACAAATAGTAGGGCAGATGCTAAAACTAAGATTTTTTTCATAATTAATTAAATTTTCGTGGTTATTAGTTAAAATATGTTAATTTATTGCAATTTTATACATATTTGAATGTATTTCAACGATACATTCAAAAAGTTATTAACAATTATTTAATTAAAGACGAAAAGTTTTTCTCAATTATTAAATATATAATATAGAATGTTAGCTCCCATTTTTAAAGCGGTTTCTCTAACATTGGTTGGATTGTTGTGAACTTCTTCATCTTCCCATCCATCGCCCAAATCAGTTTCAAAGGTGTATAATAAAACCAATCTGTTGTTTATAAAGATCCCAAAAGCTTGAGGTTTTTCATTCTCATGTTCGTGTATTTTTGGAATACCGTTAGGAAATGAATATGGTTTTTGAAAGATGGGATGATTTTGGGGTAACTCAACTAAATTTTGATTGGGAAATAGTTTTTTAATTTCTCTTCTTACGTATACATCCATTCCATAATTGTCATCAAAATGAATAAATCCTCCTGAATTAAGGT